>JANMFP010000121.1:0-8043 GCA_031378135.1 Variovorax sp.
CGATTTCATGACTGCGGATTGGGCGGAGTTGCCCTATGCCTTGCTGAAGAAAGTATCCAGCAGAATCATCAACGAAGTACGCGGTATTAATCGTGTGACCTATGACGTGAGCTCCAAACCGCCTGCGACGATTGAGTGGGAGTGAGGCAGATTCTGACGCAAATCCTGGACTGCTGCGGCTGCCGTGAAGCCAGCGTTGAGCTTGAAGCAGCCTTTGCCTAAGGGCGGCAGTTATGTATCCAATCCGCACTCCACTTCGGAGGTCAAAGAGCCGGTTGCCAGTGCCTGCTTACGGGCCGGACAGTGGCATAGAAGCCTTGTCAATCGCCGTTCTTGACGGTCGCGTGGCCGCCCGCAGCTAGCGAGAAAATAGACCGGAATAGTCGGCCTGAACTTGACCCTTCCCCAAGCTTGATTTGGGGATAGCGCTTACGCAACTCCAGCACACTCTCTTATTTATTGGCTGGGTGGCGGACGCGTGCGGCACTAGCTCCCCCGTTGGCAAGCGCTTTCTGCATCTGACGCCGCTTAATCGGCGTTCTGTCGCATCGGCCTCGACACCTCGCTAAAACGCGCGCACACTTCATTTGCATATCCCTGTAGCACCGCCCTACACAAAAGGAATCGATCCATGTTTGCCTTTTCCAACTTCAATTTTCGTGCCTTCCTCTTTTACCCGACGGTTGCCAGCGCCCTGTTGCTTCAGCTTGTCGCCAACGCTGCTGAAGCGGGTTTTCGGCAAATGACAGTGGCAGTCAGCAGCGCAGAGGACAAGCCAGCCCACTTCGCGCTGTATTACCCCACAGAGGATGCGGCCCGGGTGATTCCGATGGGGCCGTTCCCGCAGACTGTGGCCATTAATGGCGCAGCGGCGTCGACAGTCAAGGGCCTTATCGTGATTAGTCATGGCACGGCCTCCACGGAAACTGGCTTTTTTAGCCTAGCTCGAACGCTGGCTCGCAACGGGTACCTCGTGGCCAGTGTCGAGCACGTGGGCGATACTTGGCGGGATCAGTCGATGCGTGCTGCGCCGGGGCGCTACTTTACCGAAAGACCGCGCCAAGCCTCGCGCGTGATCGATACATTGCTCGCCGATCCTCAATGGCGCGCACGCATCGCCAATGGTGCCGACGGGCGGCCGCTTGTCGGTGCATTAGGCCACTCGGCGGGTGGCTACACGGTACTTGCGCTGGCAGGCGGTAAGCCGGTGCTATCGCGTCTGCGCAAGCATTGCGAGGCTGAGGCGCAGCTGGATCCCGTGCTGTGCAAGATGACGCACGCCATCGGCGGCGCTTCGGCTCAGGGCGGACCCACCGCAGACGGGCAGGCAGATGGTCAGGAAGAGCCGGTGCAAGCCGATACGCGCATACGCGCCGTGATGGCGTTGGCACCGATGGGCGTGGTGTTCAGTGCGTCATCACTGGCATCGATCACTGTACCGGTGGCCATTTATGCGGGCGACAAAGACACTTTTCTTGTACCCCGCTTCCACGCGCTATGGGTCAAGCAGAATATGCGTAGCGAGAGCACAACGCTTCAACTCGTGCCCAATGCAGGGCACTACGCGTTTATGAATACACCGACGATGGACTTACCCTCGCCAGACGGCAGTGTGGCCACCGACCCGCAAGGGTTTGATCGGGCAGCGTTTCTGGAGCGCCTGGCGCAAGAGTCAGTGGCGTTTTTCGATAAGAATTTGCGATGACTGTGGGTGTGCCAAGCGCAAACTGCGCAATGGTTGCCTGAGAAAGATCGCCCCGTATTGCTTGCCGCCATTGCGCTGCGTTGCGATGTTTTGGTCACAGGCGATAAAACGCATTTTTGGGCGGGCTATGGGCAAAGCTTTTGCGGTGTGACGCTGCATTCCCCGGCGATGTTGGCCTCTGCATTCTTGGCGTGAGCCCACGCACGGGCTTCCATTCGATAACGCGAGTGATTTACTGTGCTTCCAACCCAAGCGTTTTCATCACTTCGCGCGCCGCCTCACTTTTAAGCGCAGCAAGCAGGGCTTGCGTCGATGCTGCATCTCGCGGAGCGGGGCTAAGCGCACCTGCATACACAGTGTAATTTTGAATCTCGGTTGGAATCGGGCCGACCAGCTGTGCTCCGGGTACGGCCAATATTTCGCTGATTTGATGGAGTGCGATATCGGCTTGATCATTCACCAGCCGCTCTGCCACCAAGCCACCGGGCACGAGCACGGCTTTGGGTTGGATGCGATCGGCGATGCCCATTTTTTCAAACAAGCCGCTCAAATAAATGCCGCTTGAGCCGCCAGCTTGTGGATCGATGTAGGCGACGGCGCGAGCGTTGAGTAGAGTGGTTTTGAAGGCTTCTACCGTGCGGATGTCTGGTGCTGGTGCGCCTTTTTTGACGGCCACGCCGATAGCGACGCGGGCTAAACGCGTGATGCTGGTAGGGCTCACGCGATTGGTTTTGGCCAGCTCATCCAAAGCGCCGGGCGTGATGATGGCCAGATCAAATGCTTCCCCGCCGGAGATGCGCCTCAAGAGCGCGCCAGCAGTGTCGTTTTCAATCTTTACGGTGTGGCCCGTTTGCTTTTCAAAAGCTTCGGCTACGGCGCTTATCACGGGCTTGAACGCGCCGGCGGTGAGCACTTTGATCTCAGCGGCCTGCGTGATGCTCGCGCAGAGGATGAAGTTGATGATGGCTGAGAAGGCGTACTTCAATGCTGCAAATTTCATGGGTGTTGCTTTCTTCTTTGAGCCTAAGGCAAGCTGTTTTCAACTTGGTCGATCAGTGTGCGCATGGCCTGCGCTTTTTTGTAGGCTTGTGCTTCGGGATCGTTTGAGTGGTGTGCGGAATCCGTTGCATTTTTAGCCTCGGAATCATTGGCAAACCAGCCGATGCGTTTGTTTGCGCTCATGCGTTGCAAAACGTCGCGTGATGAGTTTTCTAGTTGCGTCAGTACTTGGCCATCTTTGGGGAGCCAAGCAGCTGCGATGCGTGCGGTTTGCGCCATTGGGGCCGAGTGGTTGGCAATCGTCATGATGCGGGTGATGATTTTTTGCGCGAGTTCGCCGCCCTGTTGGTCGTTATGCGGCATGACGACGAGTACTCCGAAGGCATGGGTAGAAATGCGCGCAACTAAATCTACCAGGGGAACGCACGAGGAGAGTGCTGCCGCAATTTGCACCAGGCCGGATTCAAAGCCAACGCCGCCAAACTCTTGGCTGAGTTGATTAGCGTCGCCCACAGCAACATACAAAAAAAGCGCCTCGGATTGGCCGGGCTTGGACTTGCGCAGCCAGTGGTTGAGCTTTCTTTCAAATGTTTGTCGGTTGTACAAGCCGGTTAGTGCATCGCGGCCCCCTGAGCGGCTGGCTTGCGTGATGACACGATTGCCGTGGCGGTATTGCAGTAGTAGAGCCAAGAGGAGCAAAGTGTTGGAGACGAATAGACTGATAAGCGTAATGATGAAGCTGAAAACGCCATCTAAGTAGCCCCAGTAAGAAGCAATTGGCGCAAAAATACCGACGCAAAGCATGACGATAGCTGCTAACGACAGAATGCCGTGAACATGGCCACGCAATGCGCTTGCCATCGCAATGCCCAAGCCAAAGACGAGGCTGGCAATCAAAAAGGGCGATAAAAAAGCCCATTGTGTGAGCCGAGGCACCGTGAAAAGCATCAAAAGAACAGCGGCCATACTGCCCAGCATCCAAAATGTAGCGAACCGTGCGACGAACCTTGAATAATATTTTTGACTGCACACTTGGCTCATCGTCCACGGAATCATGGCACCAAAAATCATGCCGGTGATGTATTTGACGTAATCGTTGAACCAAGTGCTTGCCGTGCCGATGTATTGGCCAACGACACCGCCTTGCCCTGCAGCAATACAAAGAACACTCAGCGAATACAAGCCCAGCGCAATAAAAGCAAAGCGTCTGAGGACGAGCGCTGCACCCGCACAAAACAGCACCATAAATAAAGACATCGTGAGCGCAGCGCCCACTTCGAAGTTGCGTATGGAGTGATCAGCCCGAAAGGCAGGATCGCTCCAAAGTAAAACGGGCGACGGAAACAAGCCTGTGGCTGGAATGTCCAACACGATCTGTAACTCCCCCGAACGCGGGGGTATCACAAACACCGGATTGCGGTTAACGAACGGCCATCTCACCATTGGAATCTGATCACCTGCGGAGGCTTGTGCCCATGGCTCGTTGTTGTAGCGAAAGCTAGCGTGCGCAATATCCAAGCGCGGCATCGGTAAATCGATGAGTAAGGTGTGCGGATTTTCGCCCACCGATACAGAAAGCCGGCCAATCAAGCGCTGGCCTTCCCCAATGGTGATCGGCATGGCTTTGCCGCTTTGGAACTGCGAATCGGGCAGATCCCAAGTGGCTTGTGCATTCAACGGTAGAGTGGCAGGCGTGCTTTGGCCAGAGACGATGCTTGTTTGCCAAGTGCTGCGCACATCAATGCGCAGAGCGCCCAAATCTTGTTGACGGATGTCCAGTTGCGGGGCGGCATGAAGCGTAAATGCCCAGAAACATTGCGCTGAAAGCAGTATTTTTAGCGCAATGATGACGAATCGTTTACCCATGGGGCATTATGAATGCACTCATCTCGATCTGGATGGCGCTGTGCCTTGCTCATTCATCGATTTGGCCAGAAAACCGTTATAATTCACGGCTTTGTTGCTTACAACGCAGGTTGTTGGTAGCAAATTCACGACAGTGGCGATGGTCGCCTCTGATCGCAAGTTTTAACCTTCTCCTAGGAAATTTCATGACCATCAACAAAGCAGAAGTTGTCAAAGAAAACGCGCGCGGCGCGGCCGATACCGGCTCACCAGAAGTGCAAGTCGCGCTTTTAACAGCGCGTATCAATTACCTCACACCTCACTTCAAAGAACACGCCAAGGATCACCATGGCCGTCGCGGTTTGCTGCGCATGGTTTCCCAGCGCAAGAGCCTGCTGACCTATTTGAAGCGCAAAGATCCAAGCCGCTACACGGCTTTGATCGCGAAGTTGGGTCTGCGTAAGTAATCCACATTGATGCGAAACGCCTGAGTCTGCAAAGCGCGGCCTCAGGCGTTTTTTTACTTTTAAAAAGCTTTTTAGTTTTTAATTTTTCGGAGAATTTGAAGAAGCTGTGAGCGAGAGCTGTGTCATTCCAAAGGTTTTTAAAGCCAAAGCGCATTTGGTCAACCGAATTCCTCTGGAATGGCATCGCGTTCATGCAACCTCAAACTGTCCGCCCACCTGTGCAGGGCATGCACTTTTTAGATGATTTAGATGGTTTCCCGGCATACATACTGCGCGGATTGCTATAAAAATCATAGTAATTTAAAGAGAGACAGACTATGACGATGTTTAATAAAGTCACCAAAACCTTCCAATGGGGCCGCCATACGGTCAAGATGGAAACCGGCGAGATGGCTCGCCAAGCTACTGGCGCCGTGTTGCTCGATATGGAGGGCACTGTGGTGCTCGCTACCGTCGTCGCCAGCAAAACTTCCAAGCCCGGCCAAGATTTTTTCCCCCTCACGGTGGACTACATTGAGAAAACATACGCTGCTGGCAAAATCCCCGGTAGCTTTTTCAAGCGCGAAGCCAAGCCTTCTGAGCACGAGACGCTCACCAGCCGCCTGATCGATCGCCCCATTCGCCCGTTGTTCCCAGAAGGTTTTTACAACGAAGTGCATTTGGTGATCCACACGCTCTCGCTCAATCCTGATGTGGATGCAGACATCGCAGCCTTGATTGCTTCTAGCGCAGCGTTAGCGATTTCGGGTGTGCCGTTTGCTGGGCCGATGGGCGCGGCTCGCGTGGGCTACATCAATGGCGAATATGTGCTCAACCCTTCCATGACGATGGTGAAATCCAGCGCGATGGATTTGGTGATTGCTGGCACGGAAGCCGCCGTGTTGATGGTGGAATCCGAAGCACAGCAGCTGTCTGAAGAAGTGATGCTCGGCGGTATCGTGTATGGCCATGAGCAAAGCCGCATTGCGATCAACGCGATTCATGAGCTCGTGCGCGATGCTGGCAAGCCAATGTGGGCCGAGAACGGCACATGGGCTGCAGAAGTGAAAGACGAGGCGCTGACTGCAAAAGTCGTGGCACTCGCTGAAGAAAAAATCAAAGCGGCTTATCAAATCCGCAACAAGCAAACCCGCACTCAGGCATGCCGTGAAGTCTACGCAGCAGCCAAGGCTGGCCTCAAAGAAGCAGGCGTCGAGTTTGATGGCGTCAAGGTTGACAACATGTTGTTCGACATCGAAGCGCGAACGGTGCGCAGCCAAATCTTGGCCGGCGAGCCACGCATCGATGGCCGCGATACACGCACGGTCCGCCCGATTGAAATTCGCAATTCCGTGCTGCCCCGCACGCATGGCTCAGCGCTGTTTACTCGCGGCGAAACGCAAGCACTTGTCATCACCACGCTCGGCACTGAGCGCGATGCACAGCGCATCGATGCACTCGCAGGCGGCTTTGAAGATCGCTTCATGTTTCACTACAACATGCCTCCGTTTGCCACCGGCGAAGTCGGCCGCATGGGCTCAACCAAGCGCCGCGAAATCGGCCACGGCCGCTTGGCTAAGCGCGCATTGATCGCCGCATTGCCTAGCAAGGAAGATTTCCCATACACGCTGCGCGTGGTGTCTGAAATCACGGAATCCAATGGTTCTTCGTCAATGGCATCGGTGTGCGGAGGTTGCTTGTCTCTGATGGACGCTGGCGTGCCGATGAAAGCACACGTGGCCGGCATCGCCATGGGCTTGATCAAAGAAGGCAACCGCTTTGCCGTGCTGACCGATATTTTGGGCGATGAAGATCACCTCGGCGATATGGATTTCAAAGTCGCCGGCACGACGAATGGTGTGACTGCTTTGCAGATGGATATCAAGATCCAAGGCATCACCAAAGAGATCATGCAAGTGGCGTTGGCACAAGCCAAAGAGGCGCGCATGCATATCCTCGGCAAGATGCAAGAAGCGATGGCTGTGGCCAACACGGAAGTGTCTGATTTCGCACCGCGCCTCTACACGATGAAGATCAACCCCGAGAAGATTCGTGATGTGATCGGCAAAGGCGGCGCCACGATTCGCGCATTGACGGAAGAAACCGGTTGCACGATTGACATCAGCGAAGATGGCGTGATCACCATTGCTTCTACCGATGGCGCTAAGGCCGAAGTGGCCAAGCAGCGCATCACCGAGATCACGGCAGAAGTTGAAGTCGGCAAGATTTACGAAGGCCCTGTGACGAAAATCCTGGAATTCGGCGCGTTGATCAATTTGCTGCCAGGTAAAGATGGTTTGCTCCACATCAGCCAAATCGCTTTCGAGCGCGTTGAGCGCGTGGAAGACTATTTGCAAGAAGGCCAGATCGTGCGCGTCAAAGCGCTCGAGACCGACGACAAAGGTCGCGTGAAGCTATCCATGAAAGCTTTGATGGACAAGCCAGAAGGCTATGTGGAGCCAGCACCACGCGAATTCCGCGAGCGCTCTGACCGCGGCGGTGACCGTGGTGGTTATCGCGGTGGTGATCGCAATGATCGTGGCCCGCGTGGAGATGACCGCGCTCCTCGTGGCGACCGTCCTCCACGTGAAGACCGTGGCGACCGCGCTCCGCGTGATGATCGCGCGCCTCGCGACGAGCAGCAACAACAGCAGCAATAATTTCTGCAAGCTGAGCGCAATGCGTGAAGTGCTATTTATTGAATAGCGCTTCACGCAGTAAATACGCCGGCTAACTGCTGAATTAGGTTTAAAAATACCATGAAAGTTGTTGAAATCAGCGCTTTTGGTGCGCCTGATGTCTTGCGCATGGCCGAGCGGCCAGATGCAATCGCAGGTGTGGGCGAGGTGTTGATTCGTGTGGCTGCATCGGGTATTAATCGCCCAGATGTGTTGCAGCGCACGGGGAGTTATCCTGTGCCTCCGGGAGCGAGTGATATTCCGGGTTTGGAAGTGGCGGGCGAGATTGTAGGCGGCGATATTGCAGCTATTCTTGCTGCGGGTTTCAAAATGGGTGATCAAGTTTGCGCCTTGGTGGCGGGTGGCGGCT
>JANMFP010000218.1:0-1994 GCA_031378135.1 Variovorax sp.
AGCTTGCCGCACAGTACGCGCTCATGACACCGATGTAACCCTAAAAATGAGCATGCTCACCTTCACCCCATCGCAGCCCTTCACCGTCGGTGTTGAGCTCGAACTCCAGCTCCTGCATGCGCGGGAGGGCACGCTTGCTCGTGATGCGCCGGATTTGATTGCGCTGCTTCATCGCAGCATAGATGGCTTTGATCGTTTCAAGCCCGAGATCACCGAGAGCATGATTGAGCTCAACAGCTCGGTACACCATCAGCATGCCACCTTACTTGCTGAATTGCGCGAGCTGCGCAGCCGCACCGTTGAGGCGGCAGATCAGCTCAACATTGCCATTTGCGGCGGCGGCGCGCATCCTTCGGCGCTCTGGCGCGAGCGGCGCATTTATCCAACCGAGCGCTTCTTGCAAGTCTCGCGGCTTTACGGTTATTTGGCTAAGCAATTCACCGTGTTTGGTCAGCATGTGCACGTTGGCGTCGGCTCGGGCGATGTGGCGATTGAGCTCACGCAGCGCTTGCTGCCCTACATCCCACATTTCATCGCACTCTCTGCAGCCAGCCCGTTTGCGCAAGGGGAAGACACCTCGTTTGAAACTTCGCGCTTGCATGCTGTCGCGATGTTTCCGCTGTCTGGCCACATGCCGCGCCTGAAAGACTGGGACGATTTCAATGCATATTTTGGTGAGATGGTGAGCTACGGTATTGTGGAAAGCATGAAAGATTTTTATTGGGATATTCGCCCCAAGCCGGAATACGGTACCGTGGAGGTGCGCATATTCGATACGCCGCTCACGGTAGAAATGGCGGCAGCACTCGGCGCGCTGGTGCAAACGCTGGCCGTGTATTTGCTCAATTCCGATGCCGAAAAAACGACGCCCGTAGGCGATTTGGCGAACACGCGCGTTTATGGCTACAACCGTTTTCAAGCGTGTCGCTTTGGCTTTGATGCGCAAATCGTTAATCCTCAGATCAAGCCTTCGGCTCAATCAAGCATGCATCTTGGAGAAAGTTTGATGAACTTGCTGGCCAAGCTGATGCCAGTAGCCGCACAGCTCGGCACGGTGCGCCCACTGCTCATGCTGCAAGAGCTCACGGCCTCGCATCAAAACGGCGCAAGCTGGATGCGCGCCATGCAGGCGCAATGCGGCGATTTGCGCGAGCTGATGATTCGGCAAGCGGAGTTGTTTCGTGGTGCGACTGCGAGTCAGCTTGTGCAACCAGCTACAGCGGCAACGATCAAACGCGAGCCGCGCTTGGAGCTGGTTGGAACCTAAACTGCTTTCAATTTGAATTCAAGCGGGAAAAATTCCGCCAAGAATACGAGCGCCGCGAGCGCCCGTCACGCTAGGCAGCGGCAGTGCAACGCGCTCCACGCATTGCCTTGCCAGCCACGCAAAAGCCACAGCCTCTACATCTTGTGGCGGCAAACCGCGTTCAGCGCTGCTGAGCACTTTTGTATCGGGCAGCAAAGCTTGCAAACGCTGCATCAGCGCAGTATTGTGTGCGCCGCCGCCGCACACGATCAATTCTTTAAGCGGCTGATTGCTCTTATATTGATAGCTACTTGCGCAGGTGGCTATTGCGCTAGCGGTCAATTCAAGCAATGTGCGCTGCACATCCTGCGGCTTTGCGTCTGCAAAATTCAGCAAATGCTTGGCCAACCAATCGGGATTGAACAAATCGCGCCCGGTGCTCTTGGGGTAAGGCAAAGCAAAGTAGGGCTCGGCGAGCATGGCGTTGAGTAATAGGGAAATTACTTGCCCGCCAGCGCCCCAAGCGCCTTGCGCGTCATAGGCTTGGCCTGTGTGTTGCGCACACCAAAAATCCATCAGAGCATTACCCGGGCCACAGTCAAATCCAAGCGTTGCATCATCGCTCTGCAAAATCGTGAGATTGCTGACGCCGCCGATATTGAGCACGCCCACCGGAGCTGAATCTTGCGCAAACCAAGCCCGATGAAAGAAGGGTGCAAGCGGCGCGCCTTGCCCACCCGCAGCCACA
>JANMFP010000238.1:0-1836 GCA_031378135.1 Variovorax sp.
CCGGCGAATAATAAGCGCAGAGTGCTATGAATTAAATAGCATAAAACATTAAGCCATCGCATCCACATACCACTGATGAAAATGTCGCATACCATCTTCCATCGGGCTTTGGTAGGGGCCGGATTCGTTGTCGCCACGCGCGAGCAAGGCTTTGCGGCCCGCATCCATGCGCAGGGCGATTTCGTCGTCTTCTTCGCAGGTCTCCATGTAAGCCGCTTGTTGTGCTTCAATGAAATGTCGCTCGAAAGAAGCGATTTCTTCGGGATAGAAAAACTCCACGATATTCAGCGTCTTTTGCGGGCCCTGCGGATACAGCGTGCTCACCGTGAGCACATGCGGATACCACTCGACCATCACGGTGGGATACAAAGTGAGCCAAATTGCGCCGTGCGCGGGCGCTTGGCCGCCGCGATAGCTCAGCACAGCATCATGCCAACGCTGATACACCGCGCTGCCGGGCTTGCCTAACTTGTCGGCCACACCGACGGTTTGCACACTCCAGCTTTTCCCATATTCCCACTGCAGTTCATCGCAGGCCACGAATGCTCCAAGGCCGGGGTGGAAGGGGCCAACATGATAGTCCTCCAAATACACCTCGATAAACGTCTTCCAGTTGTACTGGCATTCGTGCTGAATCGCACGGTGGAATTGGTAGCCTGTGAAATCCAAATCTTTCGCGGCCTTCATGCCTTTGAAGAGCTCATTGAGGTCGGTGCGCTGCGTGGAGGCTGCATCAAACTGCAAACCATTCCACGATTGCAGCGCATAGTTGTTCAAGTTCAGGCAAGGGTCTTGCGCAAAATGGGGTGCACCAATCAGTGTGCCGGTGGGCTGCTGGCCTGAGGTGTCGTACGTCCAACGGTGCAGTGGGCAAATGATATTGCTCTGCTCTTGATGCCCGCGTCCATGCAGCATCACAGCTTGGCGATGGCGGCAGACGTTGGAGATCAATTCAAGACGTGAGCCGCCTTTGCCATCGGGTGTGTGCATCAGAACCCGGCCTTCGCCTTCTTGCGGCAGGGCGTAATAGTCTCCCATCTGTGGTACGGCCAAGGCGTGGCCCACATACTTCGGTGATTGTGAAAAAATGCGCTGTTGCTCAGCTTGATAAATGGCTGCGTCAAAGTAGCTGGCGACTTGTAGTGGCGCTTGGCTTAGCTGCAGATGCTTTGCAAGGCTCAGATCAGTCATGTTTGGCAAGCCCGTATAAAGAAGAGATGAAAACAGCTACCCAAACGTAGCCGCATCTTTGATTTTACCCCTCGCTTCATCCTCTTCTTCACATTCGCTTCATCGCAAGCCGTTCGCACCGCCTAAAATCCAAGTTTTACATGCAAGCTATGCCCAAAACTACATCACCTGTCCCAGACGCTGAATTGAGCTACGAAGCCGCTTTACAAGAGCTGGAGGCACTGGTGGCGCGCATGGATTCTGGCCAAATGCCACTCGATGATTTGCTGACGGGCTACCAAAGAGGCACGGCGCTGCTCAAAGTATGTCGTGAAAAACTAGCAGCCGTGGAGCAACAGATCAAGCGGCTTGACGCTCAAAACGAAGCGTGACACAACGAACCGTGACACAACCGCCATTTCAACAAGAGCAACTGATGAGTGATTTTGATTTTTCTGCTTGGAGCCATGCGCATCTGAAAAACGTGGAGCAAGCGCTCGAACTTTGGGTGCCTGCGCATGCGCCAGCGGATTTGGGCCATGCGATGCGCTATGCGGTGCTAGGCGGCGGCAAGCGGCTTCGCCCTTTGCTCATCCTCGCAGCTTGCGAAAGCGTCAATGGCCATGCGCCTGCTGCCTTGCGCGCAGCCTGCGCTACCGAGCTCAT
>JANMFP010000297.1:0-4069 GCA_031378135.1 Variovorax sp.
AAACTCCACGTCCATTCGCTATTTGGCTGAATTCGGCGTAGTGTTTTTGATGTTTGTGATTGGGTTGGAATTCAACTTACCCAAGCTGCGCTCGATGCGCCAGCATGTGTTTGGTCTGGTGCTTTTGCAGGTGGTGCTCACCATGTTGGCCGCGCTTGCGGGCTCGATGCTTCTGGCTTGGGCGCTGCCGCAGTATTGGCAAATGAGCTGGCAAAGCGCGCTCGCGCTCGGTGGGGCGCTGGCGATGAGCAGCACAGCGATTGTTGTGAAACTCATGCAAGAGCGCTTGGAGATGGAGAGCGAGCATGGCAAGCGCGTGATGGGCGTGCTTTTGTTTCAAGATTTAGCCGTGGTGTTGCTGCTCGTGCTCGTGCCTGCGCTGGGGGCATCGCCCGACAGATTAGCGCCCGCCTTGGGTATCGCTGCGCTCAAAGCGACATTTTTGATAGCGATCTTGCTCACAGGTGGGCAAAAGGTCATGCGATGGTGGCTCACCTTGGTGGCGCGGCGCAAGAGCGAAGAGCTGTTTATGCTCAATCTGCTGCTCATGACGCTGGGCTTGGCTTATCTCACCGAGCACGCAGGCTTGTCGCTCGCGCTTGGCGCTTTTATCGCGGGCATGCTCGTATCGGAGACGGAATATAAGCATCAGGTGGAAACCGATATTCGCCCGTTTCACGATGTGTTGCTCGGCCTGTTTTTTATCACGATTGGCATGCTGCTTGATTGGCGCATTGTGCTGGAGCGCTGGCCTTTGGTGCTGCTGCTCACGCTCTTGCCAGTGCTGTTCAAGCTGGTGATGGTGGCTGTGCTGGCGCGGCTACTGGGCGCAAGCGATGGCACGGCTTTGCGCACGGGCTTGTATCTTGCCCAAGCAGGCGAATTCGGTTTTGTGTTGCTCACGCTGTCGCAGCAGAACAAGCTGGTGAGCAATGAAATGCTCAACCCGATTCTTGCCAGCATGGTGCTTTCGATGTTGGCCACGCCTTTCATCATCATGTACAGCAACCGCATTGTGATGAAACTGGTGAGCAGCGAATGGCTTGCGCAATCGCTGCAAATGACGCAGATCGCTAAAAAATCCATCAGCCGCGATAAACATGTGATCATTTGCGGCTACGGCCGCTGCGGGCAGAATCTGGCGCGCATGCTGGAGCGGGAAAACATTCCTTATATGGCGCTTGATCTTGATCCAGATCGCGTGCGCCAAGCGGCTGCAGCGGGCGATAGCGTGGTGTTTGGCGATGCGGTGCGCCTGCAGGCGCTGATGGCCGCAGGCTTGGCACGCGCCAGCGCGGTGGTGATTACCTATCTCGATGTGGCCAGTTCGCTCAAAGTGTTGGCCAATACGCGCAGCCATGCACCGCAAGTGCCAGTGATCGTGCGCACGCAAGATGATTTGGATTTAGACAAACTGCTTGCCGCAGGTGCAACGGAAGTTGTGCCCGAATCGATTGAAGGCAGCCTCATGCTCGCCAGCCACGCGCTCGCCTTGGTAGGCGTGCCGATGCGCCGCGTGATCCGCACGGTGCAAGATCAACGCGATGCGCGGTACAACTTGCTGCGCGGCTATTTTCATGGCCAAGATGACGATACGGTGGATGAGCTCGATCATGAGCGTTTGCAAACCGTCACTTTGCCTGTTGCCGCTAAAACTTTGAATCAAGCGCTTGAGAGCCTCGCCTTGCATGCCGTGGGTGTGCGCGTGATGAGCTTGCGCAGAAAAGGCGGGCAGCAAGTGACACTCGACGAAGCCACTACTTTAAAAGAGGGCGATACGCTGGTGCTCAATGGCAAGCCGGAAGCGCTGGCCTTGGCTGAGGCGAAGTTGCTTCGCGGTTAGTCTTCATTTTCATTCAAAATATAAGAAGAATAGGCTGTTTGCCGGCATATATATTGCGCAGAAAGCTACTATTTTAATAGCACTCAAGCTTTCACAACGACGCCAAATTCTGTTTGCCAGCCATCGCTGCCGCGCGTGAATGAGGCTTCCAGCAAGCTGCGATCCGAGGTGCTGAGCGATCGCGTGAGGAAGTCTCGCGCATTAGCTGCATCGCCGGCTACATACATTTGCGTGGTGAGCAGTTCACGGTTGCCGAGCTTGATCTTCATGTGAATATGCGGAGGCCGGCCGGGGTAGGCCACAGGTTTGATCGTGCGAAAACGGTAGCGCCCATCTGCGCCCACTTGCACTTTGCCAAAGCCTTGAAACGCCATTGGCGCGGCACCTGATGAGCGGCTGTGGCGATAGATGCCTTGCGCATCGCATTGCCAAATCTCCACGATAGCGCCAGAGACAGGCTTGCCCTCTAAATCACTCACAACGCCATTGACCCAAGCGCTTTGCCCATTGCTGTAAGCTACATTACCGTTTTTCAGCAGATCGGCATCAGCATCTTGCAATTGCTGATCGGGATAAAAAGGGCCTTCGGATTGAGAAGGCGTCAAGCGCCGTGGCGCTTGAGCCATGGCTGGATGAATCAGCAAGCTAGGCAGCGCGACAGCGCTGGCCGCCAGCGCGGTAAATTTGAGAGCATTCCGACGGGCAAGTGGTGTAGTCATGGTTGGCTTTCAAGGCAATGCGCTTCAGACCACGCGGCGTCGTTCAAAGTTCCTAAATAGACTTAAGCAGCCTTCGGGCTTTTCGAGGCCAAATACAGCCCTGGCAAGATCAGCGCTGCGCCAACGGCGTGATACGCATACACGGATTCCCCAAGCACGGCCCAGCCCAGCAGCGCACCATAGAGCGGCCCCATGTAGAGCGCCATCGCCGTGCGCGCCGCGCCCAAGTAGCGCTGTGCTGCGCTGTAAGCCCAGTAAGCCAATGCGCCGGGCAGCAAACCAGAAGCGGCGATCAGCGCAAAAGATTTCCAACTCCACAGCGTTTGCGTGAGCGGCAGGCCGCTCATGGCTTCGATGATGGCAAACGGCAGCAGCACGATGCAGCCGCCAATGGCTGTGAGCACGAGCCGCGCCATGGGCGAAAAATCTGTGGGCCATTTTTTCATCAGCAGCGCGTAGCCAGCCCAGGCAAACGCGCAAGCCACGATCCACAAATCGCCCGCCACAAAGCGCACAAAAGCCAAGTTGCCCCATTGCCCTTTGATCACCACATGCACCAATCCTGCAAATGCTAACGCAATGCCCAACCACTGAATGCTGCGCAGCTTCTCATGCAGCCAAACCGATGCGCAAAGCACGATGAACGCCGGCGAGAGCGAGTAGATCAGCGCGATATTGGTGGCGCTGGTGGAGCGCGCGCCGATATACACCCAAGCACCGCAGACCCACATGCCCAAGGCGCCGAGCACGAGGTAGTGCCAAGCGTTTTTGCACATCAAATGGCGCTTGGCTTTGAGCTCATCAAACGCAAACACACCGAGCACGCACGCGGCGAGCGTCCAGCGCCCCAGTGCAAGCATGTGCGGCGCAATCTCGCCGGGCGCAAGGCGCGCCACGAGATAGTTCACGGACCAAAGCGCGGGCGTGAGCAAAAGCAGCGCGAAGGCAAATCGTTCTGACATTTTGTTTTGCATTTTTTAAGAATTTACCAATCCACCAAGCTGAGGCCAAGGCTGAGCACCGTGCGATTGCGGTTGTAATCCATCAAGCTGTCGCCATAGCCAGAAAAGAGTTGCGCTGAGAAGCGTAGGCCACTGTTGGCAGCGCCCAAGCTGCGCAGGTATTCCAAGCGCACCGAGCCGCGGCCTTCTCTTTTCAAGCTGTGGCGCACCGTTGCGCCTAGGGTGTGCGTGCGCATCTCAGCGCCTGCGCCACTGTCGAAGCTCCATGTGCCGGCGAGCTCTGCGCGGCCAATGTAATCACTGATGTCAGGGTTGTCATCTTTGCTTGCTTTTTCAGGCAGGCGCTGCCAGCCCTTGGCTTGCAAAGTGAAGCGGTTGCCGCTGGCCGTGATTTTGTCGGCTGCGGCCATGAGATACACGCGATTCCAACTGCGCGAGAGCGGCAAGCTTTGCCCGTTGGATTGATGCACGAGGCCCGCGCCACTCATGCGGTATGTAAAGCCGCCGGGCAGCGGGAGATTGTGGCCAAACACGTAGATCAGCTC
>JANMFP010000301.1:0-1769 GCA_031378135.1 Variovorax sp.
TTCGCGAGAGATCATTGCTCTATTTTAGGCCGATGTCTGCAAACACGCTGAGCGGCGCTGAGCAGGGCTGGGCATGCTTCATTGAGGGGGCGAGCTCTTCCTTTTGCCAATGCAGAGGCCACCCGTCAAGTAAAGCGAAGCTAAATCAGGACACACAAAGGCACGCCCCTCTTCATGCAAAAGAGGCAGCAATTTCTCAAAGCTCGGCCCATGATGGCTGAGCACATGGATCAAATGCAATTGGCGCAACAACAATATCGATGGGTCGAGCGCGGGGAAGCGTTTGACGTGCAGGCTTTGCGATGCAAGCTCGGGCAACTGATCAAGCGCTGCGAGACAAGCTTGGCCGTAGTGCCAAAAAAGCGCCGCTGTGGGAATCGTTTGGAAACTTTGCGCGCTGCTGCCATCGAGCAATCGGGCTGAGCCCGGCATCACACGCAAGCTCAGCACAGAACCTCGCGCAATTTGCGCCAAAGCCGTGTTGTATGCTCGCAGCTGTACGATTCGCTTGCCCGGGCAATAGACCGCAAGCAGCCCCGCCACATTTTCAATATGCACCACACGCTGCCCTTCCAAGGCCCTGAATTCATCTTTGCGCTGATAAATCTGCTCAGCCACATCGAGATGCAGCGCGCCGAAGCCTGCAAAATAAGCTGCGCGAGGATGGGCTGCTGTCTTCCATGATTGCTCGGAATAACTGTCGCAAGCGTTTTGCCAAATGGATGCATTAGGAGCGGTGCTCATGGGAATCAGTATGCGCTCTCAGTTCCATGCTCACCATCGAGTTTTTAACAATACGCCCAGCAACTCAAGGCAGCAAACGAAGTGCCCCTGTGAAATACAGCGAGGCCAAATCGGCGCAAAGGTTGCTCTCAAATTCAGGAGAGATATGTTTTTGCAACTGCGCAAAACTCAGCGCCCCGCCGCTGAACACATGAATCAAAGCCAAATGCCGCATCTCCAGCGCAGCGGGCTCCACAGCTGGGAAGCGGCGCAATTGGATGAGCTGCTGGCCCATCTCAGGCGGCAGTAAATCCGGAGCATGGCTGTAAACCTGGCCATAAAACCACAGCAAACTGTACATCGCGCAGCTAGAAAATTTTTGGGGCTCAGGCAACGCTGCTGCTTGGCCGAGGGGCAGTTGGCGCAAGGCAAGAGGCTGGGTGTTTTGATAGGCAGCAGGATGAATCCACACTTTCAGTTTTTTAGGCTGCACCACGGCCAGCAAGGCATCGCCACTGTAGATCGTGGCTTCGCCCAAATGCAGGCGCTCGCGCTCTGCCCACAGCATTTGCGCCACCGCCATATGCGCAACGCCCCAAAGCGCAAAGTAAGCGGGCTGATCAGCAATGCGTCCGCCATTGATGCGCCGGCTGATATAGGCCTCACACGCAAGCGCCCACGCATTTTGCGCACCGGGCTCGGCGAGCCCATAGCGCGCAGAGCGATGGCGGCCAGGCGCTGGATAAGTAGAGCTGAAGGGATCGTGCGCGCCAGCGCTTGACGACACGCTTCCATGGCCTTGGCCATGACTGCCGGGCGCCAGCACAGACAGCGGCGGCTGAACCGGCGATTCTTTGCGGCGCATGATGCGGCGCAGGAGTGTTTCGATCATGCGCCTACCTTGGGCGCGGATTTTTCTGCCGCTGTGGCTTGTGCGTAAAAGCGCGTGAGCTGCGGATTGAGCAATATGCTTAAAGTGCTGATCGCATGCTGCCATTGCAGGGCTTGCTCTTGATTCTCGCTCGTATGGCTCGCCTGCTCTTTTG
>JANMFP010000310.1:0-7551 GCA_031378135.1 Variovorax sp.
AGCCACAAGCTGAGCTGCGGAAACGCGACCAATAGGATCAGCACAAAAATCATCGTTAGTACAAAAGGCCAGCAGCCTTTGAAGATATTGCCCAAGCCCACGCCCGGCAAAAGCGCATTGAGCACAAAGAGATTCATACCCACCGGGGGCGAGATCAGACCAATTTGCACAATCATCACGATCAACACGCCAAACCACACCGGATCAAACCCCAGCGAAGTGACGATGGGGAAGAAGAGCGGAATGGTCAACAGCACCATGGTGAGCTCCTCCATCACCGTACCCAAAATCACGTAAATCAGCATCATCGCAGCGATGATCATCACGGGAGATAAACCCAGATGCGTGATCCACTCTTTTAAATCGCCTGGCAGCGAGGTGAAATTGACGAAATTGGCAAAGATGGTGGCGGCGATCAGCAGCGTGAACAGCATGGCTGTGGTGCGCGCAGATTCAATGAGCACTTGGAATAACACGCGCCAAGTTAAACGCTTGCGCGCCAAGGCAAAAAGGAAAGCGCCCGACGCGCCAATGCCTGCGCCTTCAGTCGCGGTGAATACACCGCCGTAAATGCCCCCGAGCACGATGATCACCAGCACCAACACGCCCCAGATGCCGCGCAATGCCTTCCAGCGCTCTGGCCACGAGGTTTTCTCACCTGAGGGCGCTTGACTTGGATCGCGCTTTGTCATGAAGACGATGCAAAGCATCAGGCAGGCCGCCGTGAGCAAGCCGGGAATCACGCCCGCTGCAAACAATTTGCCAATATTGGTCTCCGTCACGATGCCATAGATCACCATGATGGTCGATGGCGGGATCATGATGCCCAGCGTGCCACCTGCGGCCATGACGCCCGTGGACAGAGAATCTGAATAACCCAGCTTCTTCATGCTCGGATACGCGACCTTGCTCATGGTGGCGGCTGTGGCGATTGATGAGCCACAAATCGCACCAAAGCCTGCGCAGGCCAGCACGGTGGCATGCGCCAAGCCGCCGCGCAGATGGCCGATAAAGGCATAAGCGGCGGCAAACAATTCATGCGCCAAGCCCGCTCGCGCGACAAAATTACCCATGAGGATGAAAAGCGGGATCACAGAGAGGGTGTAGGCAAAGCCTGTTTCTTGCACCACCTGCGCGGCACTGGCAAATGCGGGCATCCAGCCGCGCGTGAGCCCGATGCCCACCACGCCCACGATGCCCATCGCAAAGGCCAGCGGCATACGCAAGAGCGCCATGATGAAGATAGCTGCGAAGCCAAGGAGTGCCTCGGTCATAGTGCAGCCCCTTCCCCTTCTGCTAATTCTTTGCCGGGGAAGAAAGCCAATGTCAGATGAACGGCTGCAGTGACGCTGCAAAACACTGCCATGCCGTAAATGAAAGGCGCTTTGCTGATCTTGAGCTGCGCCGTCGTCTCGCCATACTCGGAAAACTGTACGCCAGTTTTCCACATGAGATAGGCCAAAGCCATCATCAAAGTTGCGCAGGCTAAATGCACAAAGGCTTTTTGAATCTTCACGATCCGTGCTGGCCAGACGCTGTCCAGCGAATCAAAAATCACATGCTCACCACGCTCGCTCACCAAAGGCAGCCCCGCAAAGATCACGATCACCATCAAGAGCTCAGTCAGCTCAAGCGAGCCAGGAATGGAGTGCGAGAAAAGTTTTCGCCCGCCCACGTCAAAAAAAGTGAGCACCATGATCGCAAACAATGCGCCTGCACAGAGCAGGCCGCAAAGTTTATCCAGCAGAGATTGGAGTGCTAGGCGCAAGCTGAAACCTGAAATTACTTCTCAGCCTTAGCAATCTCAGTGCGGAATTCAGTCAACACCGCCTTGGCGTTTTTCAGGCCTTTGGCTTCTGCGTCTTTGATCCACTTGTCTTCCAAGCCTGCTGTTTTGGATTTCACATCGGCCACGAATTTTGCATCGGCTTTGGTGATCAGCACATTGTTGGCTTGCATGAGCGCTGTGGCACGGCGATCCACTTTGTCCCAGTTACGGCCGTAAATCCGTGCCGCCACTTCACCGCTGATGGCATCCACGGCTTTTTTCTCCTCTGGTGTGAGCTTGTCGTATTTGCCTTGGTTCATCACAAATGCAAAACTGGTGTTGTACAGGCCGCCTGGAAAGGTGGTGGCATGTTTGATGATTTTGTCGATGCGAAAAGATTCGGTGGATTCTGCGGGGAAGAGCGTGCCATCCATCACACCGCCATTGAGCAATTCAAACGATTCTGGCGCTGGCTTCAATGTGACGTTCATGCCCAGTGTTTTGCTGATCTCGTTGACCATGCCGCCGCCCACACGAAATTTGAGACCTGATAGATCCTCGACCTTAGCAATCGGGCGCTTGGTGTTGAACACCATGCCTGGGCCATGCGTGAAATAGGAGATCACTTTCATGCCTTGGTGCTCAGCTGCAAACTCGGCATTTTTCATGGCCACTTTGTTGTAAGCCACTGAGATCGGCTCAGAGAAATTGCCAAGGAAGGGCAGCTCGGCCATTTGGGTGTACAAAAAGCGGCCTGGCGTGTAGCCCTGCACTGAAAAGCTGATATCTGCCAAACCATTTTTAACTGCATCAAAGGTGCCTGGCGGGGCAGATACGGCGCGGGGCAGGATGTTGCATTTCATCTTGCCGGTGGTGTTTTTTTCCAGCAGATCGCACCATTCTTTTTGCGCTATAGACAGCGTGTGCGTAGGCGGCAGCCAGCTGGACGCTGTGAGCACAGTTTGCGCTTGAGCCGCGTAGCTTGCGGCAAGTGTGATGGCGGCTAGAGAAACGGCTTTGAATTTCATGACGACTCCTGAGTTGAAAACTTGCAGGCAGCAAAAAATGTTGCGATGCGGCAATGTAACGTCTCCTTGTGTGCCGCGTTGTAATGGCTTTCCCGTGTTTCCCGTCTATCGGGTTGGTGAACTGTCTGCTGCTTGACAGAATTAGAGCCTCTTCCTTATTTGCATTCGCCAAGTTGCCTATAATCATAAAAAAGAACGACCGTTCGTTTTTATGGTTTCTGTGCACTGAATCTAGGTTTTTCGATGCAGCAACCTACAATCGAACGGCAATTTCAGTTTACGTCAACGTCAATCTCAAAGCATATTGGAGCACGCGCATATGAAGGTCTTGGTCGCCGTTAAAAGGGTTGTGGATTACAACGTGAAAGTCCGCGTGAAATCCGATGGTACGGGCGTGGATATCGCCAACGTCAAAATGAGTATGAATCCGTTTGACGAAATCGCGGTAGAAGAGGCCACGCGCTTGCGCGAAAAAGGCATGGCCACCGAGGTGATCGTCGTTTCTTGCGGCCCCACGCAATGCCAAGAAACCTTGCGCACCGCGATGGCCATCGGCGCAGACCGCGCGATTTTGGTGGAAACCAACGAAGAGCTGCAACCGCTGGCCGTCGCTAAGCTTCTCAAAGCGATTTTTGACAAAGAGCAACCCGGTCTCGTCATCCTTGGCAAACAGGCCATCGACGACGATTGCAACCAAACGGGGCAAATGCTCGCAGCCTTGGCTGATTTGCCGCAAGCTACTTTTGCCAGCAAAGTCGAAATCGTCGATGGCAAAGCACAAGTGACCCGAGAAGTCGATGGTGGCTTGGAGACGCTATCAGTGGGTATGCCAGCAGTCATCACCACGGATTTGCGCCTGAATGAGCCGCGCTATGTCACGCTGCCCAACATCATGAAAGCCAAGAAAAAGCAGCTCGATGTGTTTAAACCGGAAGACTTGGGTGTGGATGTTGCGCCGCGCATCAAGACGCTCAAAGTCAGTGAGCCGGCCAAACGAGGCGCGGGTATCAAAGTGCCGGATGTGGCCACACTGGTTGACAAATTGAAAAACGTAGCAAAGGTGATCTGATCATGACAACTCTCGTTATTGCCGAACACAACAACGCCTCGATCAAAGGCGCAACACTCAACACCGTGACCGCAGCGCTGGCTTGCGGCGGCGAAGTCCACGTGCTGGTTGCAGGTAGCGATGCTGGTGCAGCAGCCAGTGCAGCTTCTGCGATTGCAGGCGTGAGCAAAGTGATTCATGCCGATGGCGCACAGTTTGCCAACGGCCTGGCGGAAAACATGGCCGCTCAAGTACTGGCCATTGCAGCCAGCTATTCACACATCCTTTTCCCCTCCACAGCATCTGGCAAAAACATTGCGCCCCGCGTAGCGGCCAAGCTTGATGTTGGCCAACTCTCTGACATCACTAAAGTTAACAGCCCAGACACTTTTGAGCGTGGCATTTACGCAGGCAACGCGATTGCCACCGTGCAATCGAGCGATGCCGTCAAAGTGATCACCGTGCGCACCACGGGCTTTGACCCAGCAGCAGCCACTGGCGGCTCGGCTTCAATTGACGTCGTTACTGCTGTAGCTGATTCTGGCAAAAGCAGCTTCGTCGGCTCAGAGATCGCCAAGCTCGATCGCCCAGAGCTCACTGCAGCCAAAATCATCGTCTCTGGCGGCCGTGCACTCGGCTCAGCAGAAAAATTCAATGAAGTGATGACACCGCTGGCCGACAAACTCGGCGCAGCCCTCGGCGCATCTCGCGCAGCGGTTGACGCAGGCTACGCGCCCAACGATTGGCAAGTCGGCCAAACCGGCAAGATCGTCGCGCCACAGCTCTACATCGCCGCCGGCATCTCCGGCGCGATTCAGCATCTGGCCGGCATGAAAGACAGCAAAGTCATCGTCGCGATCAACAAAGATGCTGAAGCACCGATATTCAGCGTGGCTGATTTCGGGCTGGAGGCAGATTTGTTTGCGGCTGTGCCTGAGTTGGTATCTAAGCTCTAAGTCAAAACGCAAATTCAAATACCGGACGCAGAAGACGCAAAGGTTACGCAGAAGACGCAAAAGAAAGACAAAAGGAATTTGAGACTGACGATCAGTTTTGAATTCTATTAATTGACTTTTTGGTATTTTTTCTGCGTCTTCTGCGTAACCTTTGCGTCTTCTGCGTCCGGATGTTTCTTTCTTCTTCTTTGATAGTAAATAAAGTTAATCGAGACACAAGACATGACCTATAAAGCCCCCATCAAAGACATGCTCTTTAGCATCAAGCACATTGCCAACATCGATGCCGTTTCCCAAATCCCTGGCTTTGAAGAAGCGGGTTATGAAACCGCGCAGGCCGTGCTTGAAGAGTGTGCGAAGTTCAATGAAGGCGTGTTGGCTCCGCTGAACTGGGAAGGCGATAAAAACCCATCGTTTTTGAAAGACGGCAAAGTCACCACCACGCCCGGCTTCAAAGAAGCTTATCTGCAATATGCAGAAGGCGGCTGGCAAGGTTTGCAGCATCCTGTGGCGTGGGGCGGTCAGGGTTTGCCTAAAACCATTGGGGCCTTCTGTGGCGAGATGATCCAGTCAGCGAACATGAGTTTTGCACTGTGTCCGTTGCTCTCGGATGGCGCCATTGAAGCCTTGCTCACTGCGGGCTCCGATGAACTCAAAGCCACATATCTAGAAAAGCTTGTGAGTGGCCAGTGGACGGGCACGATGAATCTCACTGAGCCACAAGCAGGCTCCGATCTCGCGCTTGTGCGCACACGCGCCGAGCCTTTGCCCGATGGCACGTACAAAATCTTCGGCACAAAAATCTACATCACTTATGGCGAACACGACATGGCCGAGAACATCGTGCATCTCGTGCTCGCGCGAGTGCAGGGCGCGCCTGAAGGCGTGAAAGGCATTTCTCTCTTCGTCGTCCCGAAATTCATGGTTGAAAAAGATGGTTCGCTGGGTGCGCGCAACGATGTGCATTGCGTGAGCATCGAGCACAAGATGGGCATCAAAGCATCGCCCACGGCTGTATTGCAGTATGGCGATGGATCGGCGGCGAAGGATGTGAACGGCACCGGGCCCGGTGCCGTGGGCTACTTGGTTGGCCAAGAAAACCGTGGCCTCGAATACATGTTCATCATGATGAATGCTGCTCGCTTCGGCGTTGGCGTGCAAGGTATCGCGATTGCTGAGCGCTCGTATCAAAAAGCTGTGCAATACGCCAAAGATCGCGTGCAGAGCCGCCCGGTCGATGGCTCGATGCCAGGCAGCGCTGCGATCATTCATCACCCCGATGTCAAGCGCATGCTCATGACGATGCGCGCCTACACGGAAGCTTGCCGCGCTTTGGCCGCTGGCGCCGCTGCCGCGTTTGATGCCGCGCATCATCACCCTGATGCCGAGGTGCGCAAACAAAACGCTGCGTTTTATGATTTCATGGTGCCGCTGGTCAAAGGCTACTCTACGGAAATGAGCTTAGAAGTCACCAGCCTCGGCGTGCAAGTGCATGGCGGCATGGGCTTCATCGAAGAGACGGGCGCGGCGCAGTATTACCGCGATGCCAAGATTCTCACGATCTACGAAGGCACCACAGCGATTCAAGCCAACGATTTGGTCGGCCGCAAAACTTCGCGCGATGGCGGTCAAATGGCCAAAGGCATCGTGGCGCAAATCGAAGCGACAGAGAAAGCCTTGGCAGCGCGCGATAGCGTGAATGCTCGCGCTGTGCAGAGGCGATTGACCGCCGCCCGCCTGGTCTTGATCGACGTGATCGACTTCATCGCAGCCAACACCAAATCCAACCCCAACGCAGCCTTTGCAGGCAGCGTGCCATACCTCATGCTTGCAGGCAACGTGTTCGCCGGCTGGCAAATGGCACGTTCGCTGCTCGCTGCGGAAGACGAGCTGGCCGCTGGCAACGATGCAGATTTCATGAAAGCCAAAATCACCACAGCGCGCTTCTATGCCGACCACATGCTGAGTAAAGCGCAAGGTGTGCGGGACAGCATCGTGGAAGGTGCAGAGTCGGTGACGGCTTTGGCGCTCGAAGCGTTTTAAATTCAATTCAATACCGGACGTAGAAGACGCAAAGCTTACTCAGAGGACGCAGAAAAGAAACACAGAAAGAAAACCAAAATAAGATGGTTTGAATGTAACCAGCCTACAAAGCTTACTGTTTGCCTTTTTGTTTTTTTTGGTATTTTTTGCGTCTTCTGCGAAACCTCTGCGTCTTCTGCGTCCGGAAGTTCTGCTCTTCTATCCGCGTCAACCAGATCCAAACGAGACACAAATGCGCCAACTTCCCCCCATCCTCCAAAACCTCCCTTTCCCCGTCATCGGCAGCCCGCTCTTCATCATCAGCAATCCAAAATTAGTGATCGCACAATGCAAAGCCGGCGTCGTTGGTTCCATGCCTGCGCTTAATGCACGCCCTGCAGCGCAGCTAGAAGAATGGCTGATTGAGATCACCGAAGAGCTGGCCGCTTACAACAAAGCCAATCCAGACAAGCCCGCCGCCCCCTTCGCCATCAACCAAATCGTGCACAAAAGCAACGACCGGCTCGATCACGATATGCAACTGTGCGAGAAATACAAAGTGCCCATCATCATCACGAGTCTAGGTGCGCGCGAAGACGTCAACCTTGCTGTGAAAGCCTGGGGCGGCATCACGCTGCATGATGTGATCAACAACGTATTTGCTCGCAAAGCCATCGAGAAGGGCGCAACAGGCCTCATCCCCGTGGCCGCAGGCGCAGGCGGCCATGC
>JANMFP010000314.1:0-2462 GCA_031378135.1 Variovorax sp.
GCCAACCGCTTGGTAGCCGTAATCAGCGCGGGCTTGGGGGTCTTCGCCAAAGCGGGGGTTTTGGCGGCCAGTGTGGCCTGCGTCAGACGAGATCACGGCGAAGCCTTGCGCGAGCGCGCCAGTGAGCGGGCCGCCGCCTAATGCGCCGAGAGCGGGCTGCACCACACCATCAATACCGCCGTTGACCTGATGGTAAAAGCGGCCATTCCAGTCTTTGGGTAGGCGCATCTCGAAGGCAATGGCGAAGTCTTGATCGTTGATTCCCTTGCGCTGATGCATTTTGCCGACAACTCTGCAATGCTCGGGGAGGTTCAAGCCCGTCATCATGGCGACGGGGCGTGCGCCGGCTGCTGTGATGCTTGCGCCTTCAAGCATGGTCTGCTCGAATTTGAAATGGGCGGTGAGTGTGTCGCAGGTTTGCAGGGTGGCGGGTTGCGCGGGCGACAACCTGGCCTGTGTGATGCCAGCTGGCATGTTGCTGCATGCTACCAAAAACGTAGCGCTTAGTGCAGATAATATGCCGGCTAGTGGCCTATTTTGTTTAAAAAATGGCATACCTAGCTCCTCAAGTGTCGTTGGTTGCTTGTTGTTTATTGTGTTTGGAGCACCGCGCTGGCCTTTATGCCATACAACGCTCTTTAAACCATGTGGGAATTTCAATGGCTTTGATGCGGCTCGCATCATCGGGATGCTTGATGCACAGCGCTCGGCGCTCGGTGCCTTCGCAAATCAAGGTGTCTCCGCGCATCACGCGGTGGCGCTGGAGCAATGTGGCGCGTGCAAATTCTTCGATGCTGGTGTGTATTTGCAAGCGCTCACCGTAAGTCGCGCTGACTGAGAATTTAGTATGAATCTCCAGCAAAGGGGTGCCGATGATGCCGTGCGTTTTGAAGAGTTCACGCCAAGTGGGAATGCCGCATTGCACGAAAAAATTTAAGCTGGAGGCATCCATCCACTTGTTGAAATTGGCGAAGAAGACGATGCCCGCCGGATCGCAATCGGCGAACATCACCTCTACCTCATAGACGATGGTTTTGCTCATTAGATTAGGAATCTGCTTTGAAATTGAGTGCGGAGACGAGCTTGCCAGCAAACGCGGTATCGAGCTTCATGCGCTCAGCAAATTCGGCTTGCGTGTTCGGCGACACATGCGCGGCCAGCGGTTGCATCGCGGCAATCACATCGGGCTGAATGAGGGCTGCGCGCAGCATCGTGGAAGCGCGGTCTTTCGCGGCTTGCGGCGTGGCAGCAGGCATGAAGAAGCCAAACCATTCGCGCACGGCCAGCTCAACGAAGCCTTGCTCTTTGTAGGTGGCTGTCTCGGGCACGAAGGGCGAGCGCTCTGGGCCTGAGACGGCCAGTAAGCGGGCGCGGCCAGTTTTGATGTGTTGAATCCAATCACCGAGTGGAGAAGACATGCCTGCGATTTGGCCACCCAACACTTGCGGCACGCCGGGGCCAGAGCCTGCAAACGGCACATTCGTGATGTTCGCATTCGCCGTTTTAGCGAGCATGCCCATGAGCAAATGCGGCATCGAGCCCGCGCCGGGATTGCCGACGGTGGCTTTGCCGGGATTGGCGTTGGCCCATTCTATGAACTGGCGCACATTCGTCACGCTCGCTGGCACGGCAGAGCCGACTGCAAAGGCATGATCCGTGGCGTGGCCAATCGAGATCGGCGCAACATCGGCTTGGCTGTATTGCAGCTTGGAATACGAATGGGGATAAATCGTGAGCATCGAAGCGGGCGAGTAAAGCATCACCGAGCCATCTGCTGCGGAAGATTTGAGGTTGAGCACACCGAGCTGGCCGCCTGCGCCGGGTTTGTTGTCGATGATGACGTTGTTGGCGTACAAGCCGCGCAGCTTCTCACCCGTGCGGCGGGCAAAAGCATCTGTGGTGCCGCCGGGTGGAAAGCCAACGATGATGCGCAAAGTTTCCATGCGGCTTTGCGCGAAGCTGGGCAGGGCGTTGAATCCTAATACGCTTGCGGCAACGGCGGATTGGATGAGGGAGCGGCGAGTGGTCATGAGAGTCTCCTGATAAAAAAGTTAGTGGGGTTTCAACAAATGAGGGGCGGCGTCGGCATACAGGGCTTGTACCAAGGCGTCACGCTCCTTGAGTACGGCGCGTTGGTTGATGGAGCCTTTGTCGGTGATCTCGCCTTTGTCAATGCTGGGCGGCTCGGTGAGCAGCGTAGCGCGGGCGATGCGGGTGGCTGAACCTGTAGCGCTTTGCGCGAGTTGGTTCAGCATGGCTTGCATGGCAGCTTGCAGTTGGGGATGCGCGGCAACGTCGGCCAAGGTGGCGCCCTCAGGCAGGCCGAGGTGCTTGCGGCAGGGGATGAGCGCAGGGATCAGCAGTGCGCCGACCTCTCGTCGGTTCAGCCCAGTGATCACCGCATCTTGCAGATAAGGCGCACCAGCGGCAATGATCTTGGCGCGCATCGGGCCCACGCTCAC
>JANMFP010000315.1:0-1997 GCA_031378135.1 Variovorax sp.
GTCGCGACTCCAAGTGCGGAAATCACCTGCTGGCGGGCCACCTGCGTTTGTTACGACGATATCGAATGCTTGGCGCGCGGCGAATATTGCCGCGCGACCTTCTGCGCTCGTGATATCCGCGGCTACGGTGTGTATTTCAGGAACTTTAGTGCCGTTAGCCGGCATAGAATCTGCACAGAGCGCTCTTAATTTTGTAGCAGATGCATCGAGTGTTTCGCGCCCGCGCGCCACCATCAGCACGTTGACGCCTTCTTGCGCAAGCGCTGCTGCGCAGCCGAATCCGAGCCCTTTGCTCGCTCCGCCAACCAAGGCCCAACGGCCTGCAATGCCCATATCCATGATGTTTCCCTGAAACTTTGCTCGTTGCTAACTCATAAAAAAACAAGTTCGAGAAAGCATATCGAGGAATTGTCCGTTTGCTCAAGCGCATGGAAAAATGAGCGAAAAACCCGAAACATTTTGAAACTGATGTATTTAAACGACGTAACGATGCTGCTCAATGACATCTAAGGCACTCATGATGTCAACTAAAGACTTCATCTCATCACTTATTGCTTGCGCGCACACATGCTTGCCAGCAAAATCTAGTGATGTGGAAGAAAAAAGATTTTGGCAATTCCGAGCAAGATAAGCTTCGAAGCAGCTTTTTCAGCAGCGGCTTTTATGGCACGAGCGACGAAGACAGCGAAAGCCCCAACAGTCAGTTTCGCCCCAGCACGCCCGGCGTGCTGGCGCCTTCAGAGCGCGTGGGCGGTGTGCGGCCGCAAAAAGCCAATGATGGCGTGGTTCGCCTAGCGGCAAGCATCCAAGGCTCGCAGCAATTTGATGCGATCCGCCTCACCCTCAAACTTGCTGATTGGCATACCTTGGCTGAGCACATGCAGCCTTTCACGGTCGAAATAGGCCAAGAGGTCATTCGCCAAGGCGCGACTGAAGTTACGGTGTATGTTGTGGAATCAGGCACCTTGGGCGTGCATCACGAAGATGCGAATGGCAAAGTGCAGTTGGCTACCGTGGGCGCAGGCTCAGTGGTGGGTGAAGGTGCTTTCTTCTCACGCACGCCGCGCAATGCCACCGTGCAAGCCATGAGCAAGTGCGTGCTTTGGGGGCTTTCCCCGATGCGCTACGCCGAGCTGGCTCACCGCCATCCAAGCATTGCCTTGAGCTTTGTGATGGCGCTGGGTAGTGTGGTCACACGTCGCATGACGAACAAACCAAAGCGTGGCGCAGTCACCTAAAAGTGTTCAACCCCTTGCTATGATTAGCATAGCTGTTGAAGCTTATTTCTTGCCGGCTACGAGCCGAAAAGGCCGCAGAAAGCGCTAAAAATTAGACGCCAAGCATCAGCCGCATATTTTGTACGGCTGCGCCACTGGCACCTTTGCCTAAATTGTCAAACCGCGCCATCAGCACCGCTTGACCAAGCGCATCGTTGCCATAGACAGAAAGCTCCAATTTGTTGGTGTTCACAAGCGCCGTAGGCTCCATTTTGTTCGTCTCACTCGGCGCTACCACGCTGACGAACTCACAGCCCGCATAGCGCGCTTGGAGTGCGTCTTCGAGCTGCGATGCCTTGCTCACGCCCCTCATCAAGTCGTATTGCAGGCAAATATGGTCGATCATGCCGCTGTGAAAATTGCCCACCGTGGGGATGAACATCGGGCGGCGCGTTAGCTTGGCGTAGGTTTGCAGCTCCGGCACATGCTTGTGCGCCAAATTCAGGCCATAGACTTCGAGCGCAGGTGCGGTTTTGGCGATCTCGTAGCTCTCAATCATTTGCCGTCCGCCACCAGAATAGCCCGAAAAGCCTTGCATCACCACCGGATAGTCCGCCGGCAGCAGCCCGGCATCCACCAAAGGGCGCAGCAGCGCAATGCCGCCGGTGGGGTAGCAACCTGGGTTGGCCACAAACTGCGCGTTTTTCACCGCTTGCATCTGCTCAGGGCTTAATTCCGGAAAACCATAAACCCAGCCTGGCGCCACGCGATGTGCGCTCG
>JANMFP010000318.1:0-13566 GCA_031378135.1 Variovorax sp.
CAGGGCATAAAACATCGCCGTCTCGTTGCCGCTGGCGGTCGATGCCAGCATCCACAAGCCCAGCACCGTGCCCATCACGCCCAAGCGCAGCGCCACGCCACGCATCCAAACGCGCGGCGCGAAATCTTCTCGCAGTTTGGCGCGCGCAAAACGCCGAAAGAAAAACCAGCGCTCCGAATGCAACAGGTAAACCACGCCAGCCATGCCCCAGCTTTTCCAAGCGCCAATGAAGGGCTCAAACAGCCAAGCCACCAACAGAGGCCCAAGCAAGGTAGACAAAATGGCCAGCTTAAAGCCGCGCATCAGCAAATCCACCTTGTCCAACTCCACACGCGGATCGGCGAGGCCGGCTTGGTGAGTCAAGCTGGCTGAGGCAGGTGGAGACGCAAAGTCACGCATGGCGCTTATTTCAGCACAGAGCGATGGGGCAGGGAAACTCACCAAAGTGGATGAGGCGGGGTTAAATGTGGGGTTAAAACTGGGTTTTAAGGCTTCAATCAGCCGTTAGCCGGCATAGAATATGCATAACTCGCTATTAAAAATATAGCAAATGCGTGGCGAAATAACGGGCTTTTCAAAAGCCATGCCGGGCGCTGAGCCGTCTTGTAAAATATTGGTATCTTAGATTTTGAGGTTTAGCCATGTCTGCTCCCCACAACACCGAACACGCCGATCATTCTGATGCGCCTCAAGATCCCGTTGAAGCCATTGTGCATTTGATGCCTGTGGTGCTGCCCGTGGTAGGTGGCTTGCTGATGTTTTTGCTCGCGTTTATTGCGGTTTTCGTCGCTTAAAGCTTCAAGCAAACACCGCCCTCCAAAGCGCCTTCACGGCGCTTTGTTCGTTTTGAAGCGCATCCAGCGCCACTTGTGGATTTTGCTCATCGAGCCGCGCCAAATGCTGAGCGCGGCGCAACTCGCGGTAAGCATTGGCCGCGCCCTCGCCCACACCAGAGGGCAACAAGCCTGTTTTTTCTGCGGCATGCAGCAGCGCAATATTGCCGACGTTAGGCATCAAGCTCGGATGCTGCGCTGCTTGTGCCAGCACCAAATACTGCACCGCAAACTCCACATCCACCATGCCGCCTGCGCTGTGTTTCACATCAAAACGCTCGCTGCTGATACGATGCGCTTTCATCACGCGCTCGCGCATGGCCAAAATTTCGGCCTTTAACGCTGTCTTGTCGCGCTCCGAGATCAGCACTTCAGCGCGAATCGCTTCAAAGCGTGCCGCCAGTTCAGGCACGGCGCTCACACAGCGCGCGCGCGTCATGGCTTGGTGCTCCCAAGTCCACGCGGTGTTGCTGCCGCGTTGGGTTTGATAATCTTCAAACGCCTCCATGGTGGTCACGAGCAAGCCGGCATTGCCATTGGGCCGCAAAGCGGTGTCGATATCGTACAAATCGCCTTGCGCTGTTTTGGTCGAGAGCCAGCTGATCAGTTTGCGAATGAGCTTGGCATACAAGGCGCTGGCCTCTGGAGCCGCATCGTCGTACAGGCACACAATATCCAAATCGCTGCCATAACCCAGCTCCTTGCCGCCTAATTTGCCGTAGCCAATGATGGCAATGCGAGGCTGCTCTAAATGCCGCTCTTTGATGCATTCCCAAGCCCATTGCACGCTCACGCGAAGAATCGTGTCGGCCAAAGCGCTCAAATCATCGGCCACTTGTTCGACCGTGATTCGCCCCTCCAAATCGCGCACCAGAATGCGAAACAGCTCAGCCTGCTGCGCGCGGCGCAGCAAGGCCATCAGGCTTTCTTCGTCGCCTTGCCCGCTGCCTTGCAACGCGGCGCGGCGAGAAAGAAGCTCCTGCGCAAACTGCGCGGCATCAAAGCGCTCAGCCAAGATGCTCTCGCTGGCCAGCTCATCAATCACGCCCGGATGCCGCATCAAATAACGCTGCGGCCACCGCGCTGCGCCGAGCACACGCAGCAAGCGCTCATGCACCGCCGGGCGCTCTAGCAGCAGCGCAAGATAGGCTTCGCGACGCAGCAAGGGCTCCAGCCAATCAGCAAAGCGCAGTGCAGCAATCTCGGACACGGTGCCTTCTTTTAACCATTGCGCCATGCGTTGCACCAGGCGAACAAGGCGCTGGCGCGATTCCTCTTTGAGGCTTTGGATGCGCGGATGCTCTTGCCATTGCTGCACCCGCGCTTTGAGCGCTTCTGGTAAACCGCCCAGAAGTTGCTCCATGCCATCGCCGGTCTCGGTAGAGGCGCTGCCGCCGCAGCCCTTGCAAGCATTGCCTTGGCCCAGCAATTTGTCAAACTCACTGGCAATCAGCTCACGGTGGTCATCAAGCGCCGCGAGAAAGCCGCAGCAATCCTGAAAACCCATGCTGCGCGAGAGCCAAGCGCAATCCTCATCGTTGGTGGGCAGCACATGGGTTTGCTGATCATCTAAATACTGAATGCGATGCTCTGTGCGACGCAAAAATTCATACGCCTGGGCAAGCGCTTGTGCCGTCTCAACAGGCATCAGCCCGGCAGCGGCCACGCGCTGCAAAGCCTTGAGCGTAGGCCGCGTACACAATTCAGGAAACTGCCCACCGCGCACCACTTGCAGCAATTGCACGATGAATTCCAGCTCGCGAATGCCACCGCGCGAGAGCTTCACATCATTGGCCCGCGCAGGCCGCCCCGCAGCACGGCGGCTGGCGTGATCGCGAATTTGCCCATGCAACTGGCGCAACGCTTCAAACACGCCGTAGTCCAGATAGCGCCGATACACGAAGGGGTTGACCACTTCATGCAAAGCTTTCGCAGCAGCCAGCTTGCCCGTGCAAGCCACGACGCGGCTTTTGAGCCAAGCAAAGCGCTCCCACTCGCGACCGCTCAACAGGAAATAATCCTCCAATGCCGCGAGCGACACAGCAGCTGGCCCCGAATTCCCGTGCGGGCGCAGCGCCAAATCAATCCGAAACACAAAACCATGCTCGCTGACATCGGCAAGAAGCTGACAAACACTGCGCACCAGTTTTTGAAAATACTCGTGGTTGCTGATGCTGCCGCGCTGCTGCGCATCGATGCCGGTGGTTTGCCCTTCATGGGAATACACAAAGATCAAATCAATATCGCTCGAGACATTGAGCTCGCGCGCACCGAGCTTGCCCATGCCAACGATCCACAACTCGCTCGTCTGCCCCAGCGCCGGTGCCTCTCCTGCGCGGGGCTGGCCATGCAAGGCTTGTAGTTGGGTTTGCACTTCTTGCAATGCCCATTCGAGTGAGCACTCGGCCAGATCGGTCATGCAGGCCGTCACCACCGAAAGGGGAGCACCCTCATCGCAATCGAGGGTGATGAGCCTTTCCATGGCCAAAGCGCGTGTGATGCGCAGATTTGCCCCTATGCCGTGTTCAGTGGCTTGTTGGGTGTCGTGTTGGGTGGCGTGTTGGGAATTAAGGCCTGTAGCGTGATTTTTTTGTAGCGCCGCGTAACAATCTTGTAAAGTTTGCCGCGTTGGTGCGCCGGGCGGCAAGAGCTGCAATTGATCGGCATACCGCCTTCTCACGCGTGTGGCGTAGCGGGAGAAACTTGCCACTGAATTTGCGCTCAAAGACTGCAACACCGAACCGCTGGCAGCGTATGGCACTGGCTCATCCAGAGTCGGCAAGCCCGTCATAATTGCATTGTCTTCAAGCATGTCCCGTAATACATCCATCGTGTCTTTATTTCGTTCTATCACCACACCGCCCTCCGCCTCAAAAAGTCTGCGTTACTTCTCCGGCCTGGCATCGGTGCTTTGGTGGGGCAGTGTGCTGCTTTTTAGCTTGGTCGCGCTGGTATGGGTCGCAATTTATGGCCTGATTGTGCCGCGAATCGGCGAGTTTCGCCCACAGCTAGAAAACAGGCTCAGCGCGACTCTGGGTGTTCAACTACGCATCGGCAAGATTTCTGCGCGTGTGGATGGGCTGATGCCCACCTTCACCATGAGTCAAGTGCGTTTGCTGGATGCCCAAGGCCGCGATGCATTGATCCTAAAAACCGTGACGGCCGCCGTATCGCCACAATCCTTGTTTGATCTAGGCTTTGAACAATTGATGATTGATCAACCCGAGCTCGTGATCCGCCGCAATTCGCAAGGCCGCATCACCGTCGCGGGGCTGGATATAGCGCAAGCCAATGTGCCCGAGACAGAGCCCAGTGTGGCAGCCGATTGGTTATTTTCCCAAGGGGAAATCGTGATCCGATCGGGCACGTTGCGCTGGAGTGATGAATTTCGAATGGCGCCCCCCTTGGCGCTCGCCAACGTAGATTTGTATTTGCGCAATCAAGGCCGAAAGCATCAGATCAGGCTGGATGCCACACCGCCCTCAGAATGGGGAGAGCGCCTAACGATCACGGGTGATTTCAAAGGCCCTCTGCTCAACCAAAACCCCGGCGACTGGCGCCAATGGCAAGGCCAGCTGCATGCAAATTTGCCGCAGGTCGATGTACAGCAACTGCGTCAATATGTGCAACTGGGCGTAGACATCACCCAAGGGCGCGGCGCACTGCGAGGCTGGCTATCTCTCAACAAAGGCGAGGTGAGCGAATCCACGGTAGATGCTTCTTTGTCGAATGTAAATGTGCAGCTGCGCACCGATTTGCAGCCTATCGCGATGAACATGCTTTCCGGTCGCTTTGGCTTGTCCTTGGATACCAACAAACTCATGATGGGTACCCAGAATCTGGCCTTCCAATTGAGTGACGGCTCGCTCTGGCCGGGAGGCAATGTGCGTTTGGCCATCCAAGATCGTAACGATCCCGCACAAATGCGCGGTGAGTTTTCAGCCGATAAGCTTGATCTGGCCGCACTCGCACAAATCTCAGACCGTCTGCCGCTTGACAGCACCGTGCGTGCTTGGCTGAAAGATCTGCAGCCGCAAGGCATGCTACCGGAGCTTAAAGCCCAATGGCGCGGCCCGATCGCTGCGCCCAAGCAATATGAGGTGCAAGGCAAGGCATTGGGCATCAGCCTGCAAGCCAGTTCTTCCCATGCTGGCAGCAAAACCGCTACGCTGACTTGGCATCCTGGCGTGAGCAATGCGCAGCTGGATTTCAAACTCAATGAAAAAGGCGGCAAGGCCCATTTGCACATCAATCAAGGCAGCATCAGCTTACCCGGTGTGTTTGAGGAGCCAACGCTCATGCTCGATCAACTGAGCACCGAGCTCAATTGGCAAATCACGGGCGAGCAAATTCAGCTACAAATACCGCAGATCAAATTCGCCAATGCCGATGCACAAGGCGAAGCCAAAGCCATCTGGAAAACCGCTGATCCTGCAAAAAGCGCTGCAAGATCTCGCTTCCCAGGCATTTTGGATTTGCAGGGCAGCTTGGCTCGCGCTGAGGGCACGAAGGTGCATCGTTACTTGCCGCTTTTTATCCAGAAAGAAGCGCGCTATTACGTGCGCGATGCGGTGCTGGAGGGCAAGATCACTCAAGGCAGCTTCAAAATCAAAGGGGATGTATTTGACATGCCTTTTGCTGATCCCAGCCAAGGCGAATTCAATATCACGACACAGATAGCGGGTGCGGTGTTGGATTACGTGCCACGCAGCGCATTGCGAGCAGGCAGCTTGCCATGGCCAGCGCTCACGCAGATCAATGGTGAGCTGGTGTTTGATCGGCAATCGATGGCCGTGCGCGGTGCCACTGCGCGCGTGGCCAATGCCCCTAGCTTGGTGCTCAGCAAGGTCGAGGCCGCGATTGCTAATATCTCGCAAAAACAGCAGGTGGTGATCAGCACCGATGCGCGAGGAAGCGCAGCAGATATCGTGAACTTGGTGAACACCTCGCCTTTGCTTGAAATCAGCAACAAGGCTCTGTTGCAAGCCAAAGCCTCCGGCCAAGTCGACTTGAAATTACGCTTGCAACTGCCGATCAACGAACTTGAAAAAAGCCGCGTGCAAGGCACGCTCACTTTACCGGGCAATGATGTTCAGTTCTCCCCCGATTCACCAGCCCTGCAATTGGCAAAAGGGCAAGTCTTTTTCAGTGAAAAAGGTTTTGGTTTGCGTGATGCCTCAGCGCGGGCTTTTGGCGGCGAGATGCGCCTAGAGGGCGGCAGCCGCCCACCTAGCAATATCGGCAATGCGAATAACGCCAGCGACGTCAGTGTCGCAATGCGCGCGCAAGGCACGGCCACCGCAGAGGGTTTGCGTCAGGCCAAAGAATTGGGGCTTGTATCGCGCTTGGCGGCGCAGGCCACTGGCAGCACCGCCTACGAGGCCAATCTAAGCATTCGCCGTGGTTTACCTGAAATCACCGTCAGCAGCAATCTGCAAGGCTTGGCGCTCAATTTACCGCAGCCCCTTGCCAAAACCGCCGAGGCCAGCCTGCCCTTTCGCTACGACAATTCTCTGGTGCGCGAGTCGTTGCAAGAGGGTCGCAAATTGCAAGATCAACTCAGCTTAGAGATTGGTAATTTGGCCACCGTGAATTATTTAAGAGATATCAGCGGAGCCGTGCCGCGCGTGATTCGTGGGCGCATCGGCGTAGGCTTATTACCCGGCGAGGCGATTGCAGCCAACGATGAGCCCGGCGTAGCTGCCAATATTAATTTCGCGCAAGTCAACATCGATGCTTGGGAAAAATTGCTCAGCGCAGCCAGCCGCGTGCCTGCGCCACAAGCCAATGCCAGCTTAAGTGCGGAGACCATCGCCTATCTTCCCGCCATCCTTTCAGTGCGAGCCCGCGAGCTCACGGTGCAAGGGCGCACACTCAATAATGTGGTGGTGGGCGGTTCGCGCGAAGACCTGACTTGGCGGGCTAACCTTGATGCGCGCGAACTCAATGGCTATATCGAATACCGACAACCCAATGGCAGCAACCTAGGGCGCGTGTATGCGCGCTTGGCACGGCTCTCACTTGCTGCATCTAACATCTCAGATATCGAAGCCACTTTAGATCAGCAGCCCAGCAGCATTCCTGCGCTTGATGTGGTGGTAGAAGATTTTGAATTGCGCGGCACCCGCTTAGGCCGTGTTGAATTAGAAGCGCTCAACCGCGAGAGCGCGGGCGTGCGCGAATGGCGGCTTTCGCGACTCAACGTGAGCTTGCCTGAGGCGCAGTTCAGTGCGACGGGTAATTGGGCACTGGTGGGCGCGAGCCAGAACTTGCCACGCAACGAGCGCCGGCGTACTGCACTCAATTTCAAACTCGATATCGCCAACAGTGGAGAACTCCTCAAGCGCTTTGGGCAAGACAAAGTCATCGCGCGCGGCAAGGGCGTGATGCAAGGGCAAATCGCTTGGCTGGGCGCGCCATGGGCACTGGATTATTCGAGCATGAATGGCGGCTTCAACCTCAATGTCGAGACGGGGCAATTTCTCAAAGCCGACCCAGGCATCGCCAAGCTGTTGGGTGTGCTCAGTTTGCAATCGCTGCCGCGCCGTCTTGCCTTGGATTTTCGCGATGTATTTACTGAAGGCTTTCAATTTGATTTCTTGCGAGGAGATGTGAAGATTGAGCAAGGCGTGGCATTTACGAATAATTTGCAAATGAAAGGTGTGAATGCGGCTGTGCTGATGGAAGGCACAGCCAATATCTTGCGTGAGACGCAAGATCTCAAGGTGGTCGTCGTGCCTGAGATCAATGCGGGCACGGCCTCTCTGGTGGCCGCTGCTATCAATCCAGCGATTGGCATAGGTACATTTTTAGCGCAACTTATTTTGCGTCGCCCTTTGATTGAGGCAGCGACACAGGAATTTCACGTCACTGGCGATTGGGCCGATCCACAAATAGCGCGCGTCAAACGCGGGAGCAGCACGAAAGCTACACCTGACGCACCTGCAGCCACTTCGCTCGAGGCGACCAAGCCATGAAGGTCGCCGCGATTCAAATGGTCTCTGGCATGGATGCGGCATGTAATCTGCAAATTGCCCTTGATCTCATAGCGCTTGGCGCAGAGCAGGGCTGCGAATTACTGGCGTTGCCAGAGTATTTTTGTTTACTGGGTGCGCGCGATACCGACAAGCTCTCCATTGCAGAAAACGAGGGCCATGGCAAACTACAAAATGCTCTGCAAGATGCAGCGCGCAAGCACAGCGTGTGGATTGTGGGTGGCACACTGCCCTTGAAAACCAGCCAAGCAGATCGTGTGTTCAACACTTGTCTCGTTTTCAATCCACAAGGCGTGCGTGTTGCACGCTACGACAAAATGCATTTGTTCGCCTTTGACAATGGCACAGAGCACTACGACGAGGCGCGGGTGTTGCAAGCAGGCAGCAAGCCTGTAGCTTTTGAGGTGGCATCGCGTGATGGACACACTTGGCGCGTGGGCTTGTCTGTTTGCTACGACTTGCGTTTTCCGGAGTTGTATCGCGCCATGCAAGCCGATTTGATCTTGATTCCGAGCGCTTTCACGCACACCACAGGCCAAGCGCATTGGGAGACGCTGATTCGCGCCCGCGCCATTGAAAACCAAGCCTGTGTGATTGCGCCCGCACAAGGTGGGCAGCATGATAATGGCCGGCAAACCTGGGGGCATTCGATGGTGGTGGACAGTTGGGGGCTTATCTTGGCGCAGCGCGATACGGGCGAAGGCTTGGTGGTTGCTGAGCTTGATGCGGCTGCGATGCAACTGCGCCGCACACAACTGCCTGCGCTTAAACACCGCTTGATGTGATGCCGGTCTCACACGACACGGAACACGCTAAGGCCATGCCAAAGTGATCACAAGCTCTGCAAGCGCTCGCAAAAGGCTATGGCAGCAGCTCGCGCGTCGGCCAACGCGGCGCATGGTGCTTTGGCTGGCTTTGCTGCTTTTGGTCTCTAGCTTGCTCGTTACCTTGATTTGGCTGGCCGGCCGTTTTGAGGCCAATCAAATTCAAGCGCGCGTAGAGCGTGATGCGCAAGATGCGGCCAGCGATATACGCGCTGGCCTGCTGCGCAACATTCAAAGCCTGCAAGTGGTGCGCACCAATTCACCGCTGTGGATGCAAGACGCCGAAGAGCTGCTGCGCAGCAGGCGCGAGCTGGCACGACTGGAATGGCGCGATACAAATTTCAAGCTACTGGCCAATGCGCAAAGCCCTTTTTTCAGCGCGGCGGCATCCATTGTCAACATACGCGACACGCCATACGGTGATTTGCAGTTGGCCTGTGAGCGTGCGCGCCGGCAAAGTGGGCCCGTGTATGCACCGAGTCATTTTGCGCCCTTAAAAGCCGGCGAGGGCAGCGAGCTGATGGAGCTTTGCTTGCCTGTGATGCAAGCAGGGCAGCATCAAGGCTATTTGATCGCGGTGTACAACCTGCAAACCGTTTTGCTGGAGATGGTGAGCAAGCCTGTGCAGCGTGGCCATGATTTATCACTCACCGAGCCAGACGGCACACGCCTAGCCATTCATGGCACGGGGCGGCGCGGCGGGCGAATGTTCACTGGCCAGCAACTGCTCGATTTGCCGGGCAACACCGTTGTGTTGCGCGCCGACAGCTGGCGTAGCGCGCCCGATTTGTTTCCTAATGTCCTCACTGCGGTTGTCACGCTGATGTCGATTGCTTTGGTGGGCGTGCTCATCATGCTTGGGCGAGACATCAACCGCCGCTTGCGCGCCGAGCGTGAACTGGCTGATGCGCTGGCCTTTCGCAAAGCGATGGAGGATTCTTTGGTCACGGGCCTGCGCGCGCGCGATATGCAGGGGCATATTCGCTACGTCAACCCCGCTTTTTGCGCAATGACGGGCTTTGAAGCGCATGAGCTGATGGGTCAAAAAGCCCCCATGCCTTATTGGCCGCCCGAGCTGATTGATGAATACCAGCAGCGTCAGGCTGTGCGGCTTTCGGGAAATGCGCCGCCGCGCGAAGGCTATGAGTCGATGTTCATGCGCAAAGATGGTTCGCGGTTTTCGGTGTTGGTGTTTGAAGCGCCTTTGATTGATGCGCAAGGCACGCAAAGCGGCTGGATGAGCGCGATTTTGGATATCTCCGAACAGCGCCGCATGGAAGAGCTATCTCGCTCAAGCCAAGAGCGTTTGCAAGCCAGCGCCCGCTTGGCCACCATGGGCGAGATGGCCTCCTTGCTCAGCCATGAACTCAACCAGCCCTTAGCCGCCATCTCAAGCTATGCCACCGGCACAGCCAATATGCTGGAGCAGCCTGGCAGCGCTAGCCCGCAAGATGTCTCGCATGCTTTGTCGCGGATCGCTGCCCAGGCAGAGCGAGCGGGTAAGGTGATCAAATCGGTGCATGATTTTGTGCGGCGGCGCGAGAGCAAACCTGAGCGCGTATCGGCTGAGGCTTTACTTAGCACAGTGATGCCACTGGTGCAATTGCAGGCACGCAAACATGCCGTGCAAGTGCAAGTGGGTTCACTCCAAGATTTGCCTGCTGTTCATGTGGATCGCATCAAGGTAGAGCAGGTGCTGCTCAATTTGGCGCGCAATGGCATTCAGGCGATGGAAGCAACTGCGCCTTTGCAACGCATCCTGCATATTCGCATCCGGCTACGGCCATCGCAGTGGTTAGAGTTTTCTGTAGAAGACTACGGCCAAGGCATCACGGATGAGACCGCCAAACAACTCTTCACCCCTTTTTTCTCGACCAAACCGGATGGCATGGGGCTGGGCCTGAGTCTGTGCCGCACCGTCGTGGAGCAGCATGGCGGCTCGCTCATCTTTGAGCCTAACTTACCACGCGGCACCAGATTTGTTTTCACCTTACCTGTGGCTTCTACGGACGCAGCTGCTGCGCCTGTTGTGGCACACTAAAACAGTGTTCAAACCTGCTGATTCTTTGGTCTACATCGTCGATGACGACACCAGCGTGCGCGATGCGCTGGCTTGGCTGTTGCGTTCGCGCCGGCATCTTCATGAAGGCTATGCCAATGCAGAAGATTTCTGGGCGTTGATCCAAAGCTCTGCCCCTCGTCAAGCGAGCTGCGTGTTGCTTGATGTGCGTATGCCCGGCATGAGTGGGTTGGCACTGTTTGACAAATTACTCAACCTGCCATGGGCTGCCGCTTTGCCGGTGATCTTCCTGACCGGGCACGCGGATGTGCCAACGGCAGTAGATGCCGTCAAACGCGGTGCCTTTGATTTTTGTGAAAAACCGTTTTCCGACAATGCTTTGGTTGATCGTGTTGAGCAAGCCCTTGCGCAAAGCTTTGAGGCGATCTCCCATTTGCAAGGCCGCCAACACATGGCGGGTCGCATTGCTGAACTCACTGAGCGCGAGCGAGATGTCATGAGCCTCGTCACGCAAGGCTTGCCGAATAAACTGATCGCAGATCAACTCGATATCAGCGTGCGCACGGTAGAAGTTCACCGTGCACGCGTGTTCGACAAGATGGGTGTGAAGTCAGCTGTTGAGTTGGCTAATTTAATGCAAACACCCAACAACTAATTGCTACTATTTTTATAGCTGCTTGTGCAATAAACACGCCGGCTACTGCTTGTTTTTCATCACAAATCGAGTGATGGCAGCACCAGCGAGCAAGGCCAGCAGTGCTAACCACAACCCATGGTCTGCGCCACCACCGCCACCACCTGAACCGCCGCTCGTTACATTGCTCACGGCTGGAGCAGGCGCAACGGTGGTGATCACCAGCTGAGACTGCCCACTACGCCCTTGCGTATCTGTGACAGAGAGTTGGAAAACGAACGTGCCCGCTGAGCCAGGCAGCACCACCTGAGTCACCGAGGTGCTTGCATTGGGCAGGCTCACAGCAGAGCCACTGACTTGGCTCCAGGCATAACTGGCGATGGTTGCCGTACCTAAGGCTGAACTCGCACGACCATAGAGCACCACCGTCGCACCCAAACCCGGGCTGCCTACGCCTGCGATGACCGCGGCAGGATTCACGGATACTGCCAGCGCACCTTCTGGATTGAGCATGCCAGCACCACACACGCTGGAGTTGCAATTGCAGGCCACCGTGTCGTTGGCGCTACAGCTTGGTGCGCCTGAAATCGCTGCATGTGCAGTACTGCTGGATTTCATGCGAGCAATCAAGGCATCGGGGGTGAGCGCGGGATTGATCGATAGCATCAGCGATGCAATACCTGCTGCTAGAGGTGCAGAAAAGCTGGTGCCTTGTTTGTAGCCATAGGTATGTGCGGCAACTGTGTTTGTACCCGCGTTGCTCGTTGATAGCAGCAAGGTTGCGGCGTTTGTCGCACTTACATGCCCGCCTGCAGCCATCAAGGCCATGCCCGAGCCCACAAAAGAATATGCGGTTTTGAGTCCGTCACGCTGCACTGCGCCGACTGCCATCACGCCACGGCAATCCGCTGGCCGCCTGAGTTGGCGCGATTGAGCACCGTCCCCATTGCCTGCCGCCACGACCACCAATACGCCAAGCGCATTCACTTCATCAATCACAGTCTGATAGCTTGATGTGCACGGCTGACCACCGCCAAAACTGAGATTCATCACGCGCGCCGGGTTGGTGTTGACAGGCGCACCCGCGACGCTCAAACCTGCGGCCCAACGCATGCCATCCAGAATATCGGAAAGCACTGCACCGCACTTGCCAAACACGCGCACAGGCAAAATTTTGGCATTCCAGTTCAAGCCGGCAATGCCCGAGCTATTGTTCGTTTCCGCTGCAATCTGGCCGGTGATGAAGCTGCCGTGCCAAGAGTTGTTCGCGGGCATGCAACCTGCAAATACGGGGTTCCCGAGATCGGCAGCATCCACATAATCGCCTGGATCAGATGCATCTGCATCGCGCCCATCGCCGTCGTTAGAGCTGTCCACATCTTCCACAAAATCATAGCCTTGAAGCAATCGGCCGCCCATGGCGAGCAAATCAGGATGGTTGCGCAGCACACCCGTATCCAACACAGCCACCGTGATGGTCGAGGTGCCGGTCGTGATCGCCCAAGTGCTGCTCATGTTGAGCGCGGCGGCTGCGCCTGCACGCGTGCCCAAATGCCATTGCAAGGGGAATTGGGTATCGTTGGGCACCTGTGCAAGCTGCACGCGCACATTGGGCTCAACGAAAGCCACATCAGGATGCAAGCGCAACCGGCGCATCGTGTCTTCCAAGTTATTGCCCTGCAAAGGCTTGGCAAAGCGCATCAAGCGATGATCGCCACTGAGCAAGCGGTGTGAAAAATCTTTCACGCCTGCGCCTTGCGCCACGGCGGCCATGCGCTCTTGCGCCAAGCTTTCGCGTTTGGCGTGAGCAGCACTGGGCAACTCGCGGCTGAATTCTGATTGCGCGCCTGGCTTGAGTTGGATGATCAGGCCGTGAGCAACGACGCTGGCTTGAGCCATTGCTCCGGTGTAGGCAGTCAGGCCTAGAGCCAAGGAAAGAAGAAGGGGAAATAAAAAACGTTTCATACTGTTTTGTAGCATAAGTTAGTGACGCCTCTCAGGGTTTTGCGCTGAGCGAAACCCTTATTTACAGAACGCTTACCTTAATTGGCAGCCACCACGCGCGCCATCTCCAAGCATTTGTTGGAGTAACCCCACTCGTTGTCATACCAGCTCACAACTTTGATGAAGGTGCTGTCGAGCGCAATGCCTGCATCGGCATCGAAGATCGAGGTGCGCGTGTCGCCGCGGAAATCGGTCGCAACGACCTTGTCTTCCGTGTAGCCCAGCACGCCCTTGAGCGCACCTTCGGACTGCGCCT
>JANMFP010000321.1:0-3123 GCA_031378135.1 Variovorax sp.
GCTGGCCGCACTGAGCCTACCTTGCTGGTCGCCGAGCAGCAAACCGCCGGCCGTGGGCGCATGGGACGCGCTTGGCAATCGACGGCGGGCGATTCGCTCACCTTCTCTTTGGGTATCAGCCTCTCACCCGCCAACTGGGAAGGCTTGAGCTTGGCCGTGGGCACGAGCGTGGCGGAAAGTTTGAGCCCATCCACTCACCCTATTGACGGCGAACAAATTCAGCTCAAGTGGCCGAATGATTTGTGGTGGCAAGGCCGTAAGCTGGCCGGGATTTTGATTGAAACGGCTTCATGGCCCGACTCCAGAAACCAAGAACGCTTCGCCGTCATCGGCATCGGCATCAACATTCGGCCTCGCCCGCAAGACGACAATCTGAGCACACAGCCCGCTTGGCTCCAAGAATTTAGCCCCTCCAGCAGCCCGCAAACAGCCTTGGAGCGGCTTTTTGCGCCCTTGCTCTTGGATCTACTCGAATTCGAACGCACAGGCTTTGCAGCCTTCTCGTCGCGTTTTGCGGCTCGCGATGATTTGAAAGACCGGCAAGTAGGCCTGAGCGACGGGCTGCAAGGCGTAGCTCGCGGCTTAGATAGCAACGGGGCTTTGTTGGTGCATACTTCGCAGGGCGTGCAGCGCGTCGCGAGCCAAGAGGTGAGCGTGCGGCCACAAAACGTGCGGCCACAAAATCCCCTTTAAACCGATGCTGAGATTTTTTGTTTTACTGCTGCTCCTTGCCAATGGCGCTTACTTTGCGTGGGTCCAAGGCCATCTGGCTGCTTTTGGCTTTGCCCCGTCCCCGTTAACCGAACCACAGCGCCTGCAAAACCAGATCAAGCCCGATGCGATTCGCCTGCTGAGCAACATCGAGGCCAAGCGTGTGGACGCGCTGGCATCTGCACCGGCTACAAAAGCCCCTGAATGCCTGCAAACCGCCCTACTGAGCGACAGGCAAGTCAATGCCGTGCGCGATGCCGCCGCCAGCCTGCCCGCAAGCGCTTGGAGCCTTGAGAACACCACCGAGCCCGCACGCTGGATCGTTTACATAGGCAAATACGCCAATGCGGAAGCGCTCGCCAAAAAGAAAACCGAGCTGCGCGAGCTCAGCGTCGCCTTCGAATCTCTGAAAAATCCAACGCTCGAACCGGGCATATCGCTGGGCGGCTACCTGTCCCCATCCCAAGCCAATGAATCCATGGCCACTCTGGCAAGGCGCGGCGTGCGCACGGCCAAGGTCGTGCAAGAGCTGCCCGAGCGCAAAGGGCAGATGCTGAAATTGCCAGCGGTTGATGATGCACTGCGCTCGCAACTGGATGGCATCAAATCCGTTGTTGGGGCGACTGGATTGGTGATTTGTAAGGCTGTTTGAGCGATTCGCCGGCGTATTTATTGCGCGGATTGCTATTGAATTTATAGTACTAGCGTGCTATTTTGTAGATCACCAGTTTAGTTTTTAAGGCCAACCTGTAGCGCACAAAAATCATCGAAGCGGAGACCTTTGGGTAGTTGGATTGGAAATTTTTTGGAAGGCGCGCGGGGAGAGCTTTAGATTGTGGCAATCGCAATCGCGTGTGTTTTCAAAAAGATTTACAAGCTAACTGCACTAAGGTAGGCCGCAGGTACAAAAGATGGCGCGTAACGGCAAGAGCAAAATGCTATAAATTCTATAGCAAACCACGTAACAAATACGCCGGCCAGGTGCTCAAAAGACTCTGAAAATAGAGATAAAATACAGTCCGTTGTGCTGCGCAACGCCAATTTTGTTCAACCCCGCAGCCATGTAGAGGACTACCATGTATAAAAACCTCGTTGCCGCCGCAGTGACTGCGGGCTTGGCGATCAGTTTTTCCATTTCTGCTGTTTCACAAACCACGCAGGCCACTAAAAAACTCAATGAGCCTTTGAAGGCCGCTTGGGTGTATGTTGCGCCGCTCACCGATGCCGGCTGGGTGCGCCAGCATGATGAGGGGCGCAAAGCTGTGCAAGCTGCACTGAAAGATCAGGTGCAAACCAGCTTTGTGCAAAACGTGCCCGAGGGCGCGGATGCGGAGCGGGTGATTCGTGATTTGGCGGCGCAGGGCAACGCCATTATTTTCACACCGAGCTTTGGCTACATGGAGCCCACTTTGCGCGTGGCGCGCGAGTTTCCCAATGTGCGCTTTGAATCGATCACGGGTTACAAAACTGCGCCCAATGTGTCGGTAGCCAATGCGCGCTACTACGAAGGCCGCTACCTTGCTGGCATCGCTGCGGGGCGCATGACAAAGACGAATCTGGCGGGCTACGTAGCAGGTTTTCCGATTCCTGAAGTGTTGCAAGGCATCAATGCCTTCACGCTGGGCATGCGCTCTGTTAATCCTCAAGCGCAGGTGAAAGTGGTGTGGCTCAACGCTTGGTTTGATCCACCGAAAGAGCGCGATGCGGCTATTGTCCTCATAAACCAAGATGCCGATGTGCTCGCGTTTCACACCGGATCGAACGCCGTGATGATCGCAGCGCAGGAGCGCGGCAAGATGGCTGTGGCTTATCACTCGGATATGCGCAAGGTTGCACCCGATGCACAGATTGCAGCCGTGACGCACAACTGGGGCGCTTATTACACAAGCCGAGTGCGCGCATCGCTCGATGGCACTTGGAAAACCGGTAATTTTTGGGGCGGTGTGCGCGAAGGCATGGTTCGTGTGGATGGGTTTGGCTCGAAAGTGCCTCAAGATGTGATCGGCCTAGTCAATGCTGCGCAAAAAGCGATTGGCGAGGGCAGGCTCAGACCTTTTGCAGCTGATGCCACCGCAGATGTGCTCGACAACGAAGGCGGCATGTTGATTCCTCGCGGCACGGCTTTGACGGATGGGCAAATACTGTCTATGAACGCGCTAGTATCTGGCGTGCAAGGAAAGATTGCAAAATAGTGGGGTGAACAACTCCACCACCACACCGATACGAGCCTACCGCGCCAGCCTGCTGCGCTTCGATAGCGCTGGCCATGCGGTGTTTGATACGGATGGCTTGCTTGTGGTGGATGGGGCGGGCAAAGTCGTCGCCGCTGGAGATTTTGCGCAACTCAAATCACAGTTTGCGCATCTTCCTACTCAACACTTCCCCGGCCGAATCATCGCGCCGGGCTTCGTG
>JANMFP010000350.1:0-1973 GCA_031378135.1 Variovorax sp.
GGCTTGCCGCAAAAAGGGCGTGGCGCCTTTGCCGTAAGTCATGTCGTAGGCCAGGCTGTTGGCTTGAAAAGTGGCGTCCGGCACGGCTATCGATTCGCCGAACAAAAAAGCGGATGTGCCGTTGACAATCACATCAAAGCTCTCTCGCAAATCTTCATAGCGGCAAGCTTGCGCGCGCACGCTCGATTGAGCTGCCAACAAGCTCACCAAGGCTTGCGCTTTGTCCAAGCTGCGATTTGCGATCACCAACAGGTCAGGTTGTGCCTTGGCAAAAGGCAGCAATGCGCCACGCACAGCGCCTCCTGCGCCAAGCAGCAGAACGCGTTTGCCTTTCAACGGTGTGCTGAGGTTTCGCTCGATATCGCGCACTAAACCTGAGCCATCAAAGTTTTCAGCATGCACTTCAAGGCCATTAAATTTCAGAGCATTCACAGCGCCCGCCAGTTTTGCGGACTCTGATAAATGCGTGGCATAGGCGAAAGCATCGAGCTTGAAGGGCGCCGTCACGTTCATGCCGCGCATACCCTGAGTGCGAAGCTCGTCGAGCTGCTTGGCAAACTCCTCGATGCGCCCTTCTACTTTTGTGTATTCAATGTGCTGGCCGGTGGCAGCGGCAAACAAGCGATGAATGATGGGCGATTTGGATTGCTCGATTGGGTTGCCGATCACGGCATAGCGATCCGCTTGATGTGCGGCAGAAGGCTTATCCGCTAGCGTTGTTAGCATGTTAGAAACGAAAAAATCGCGGCTTGTATAAACGTTTGTATAACCAAGCCGCGATTATCGCAAATGCTGTGTGCTAACTTGCTTAAGCTTCGACCAACTCTTGCGCCTGCGAGACCGATTCAAGCGCAGGCGCAGGCGTGCGAATCAAATGATCAAACGCGCTGAGCGCAGCTTTTGCGCCTTCACTGGCTGCAATCACGATTTGCTTGTATGGCACAGTTGTGCAATCACCCGCGCCGAAGATGCCTGCAACGTTGGTGTGGTTCTTCGCATCAATCATGATTTCGCCAAACTTTGTGCGCTCCAGCGTTGTGCCGAGAAACTCCGTGTTTGGAACGAGACCGATCTGGATGAACACGCCTTCGAGTGGCACGGTGTGCTCTTGGTTCGTTGCACGATCCTTGTAACGCAGGCCATTCACGCGACCATCCACGCCCGTGATTTCCATGGTTTGCGCATTGCTGTGAATCGTGACGTTCGGCAGACTTTTTAGTTTATTGATCAGTACCGCGTCGGCCTTCATCTCGGGCATGAATTCGAAGACGGTGACGTGCTTGACCAAGCCCGCCAAATCAATCGCCGCTTCCACGCCAGAATTGCCGCCGCCGATCACCGCCACATCTTTGCCTTTGAAGAGCGGGCCATCGCAATGCGGGCAGTAAGCCACACCTTTGTTTTTGTATTCTTGCTCGCCGGGCACGTTGATGTTTCTCCAGCGCGCGCCAGTGGCGATGATCAGGCTGCGCGTTTTGAGCTCACCGCCAGCATCGGTTTTGAGTGTGATGTAGCCGCCCTCTTCGCTTGCGGGAATCACGCTCGCAGCGCGGTGGCCGTTCATGAAATCAACGTCATACGTCTTCACATGCTGCTCGAGCGCGGCAGCATATTTCGGGCCATCGGTTTCTACGATGCCGATGTAGTTTTCAATGCCCATCGTGTCGTTGACCTGGCCACCGAAACGCTCCGCGAGCAAGCCCGTGCGAATGCCTTTGCGTGCGGCATAAATTGCCGCAGCCGCGCCTGCTGGGCCGCCGCCCAAGATGAGCACTTCGTAAGGCGCTTTGGCGCTGAGCTTGGCCGCTTCTTTTTTTGCAGCACCTGTATCGAGCTTGGCGAGCAATTCTTCGAGCGATGCGCGGCCTGAGTGAAACATTTGGCCGCCAAGGTGCACAGCTGGCACGGCCATGATGCCTTTGTCTTCAACTTCTTTTTGATTCAAACCGCCATCCACAATCGTCACGTCGAAT
>JANMFP010000356.1:0-2818 GCA_031378135.1 Variovorax sp.
GAGCAACTGGGTTTTAAGCCCAAATCCCCCATTCACGTCGAAATCAAAAACGGTAGTTTGATTTTGACATCTCGCGCCCAAAGATTGGCCAATATGCGTCAGTTTTTTGCCGAGCATTTGCCCAAAAGCCCGCCAAACCCCTCGGGGCTGGATTCTGTGGATGAATTCATCGCCGAGCGCCGTGCAGAAGCTACGCGCGAGGATGCCAAATGATTCATGTGATGGATTCTTCTGCATTGCTCGCTGTGAGCAAAGGCGAGATTGGTGCAGAAGCTGTGATGGAGATTTTGCAGAGCCAAGATTGCGTGATCAGCAGTGTGAACATGGCTGAAGTGGCCACGAGATTACTTGATATGGGGCTGCCGGCACAAGAGCTCGCACGCGGCTGCGATCAGTTTGGCATTGACGTGATTGATTTCAACGAGGAGCAGGCACTCGCATGCGCAGCGCTGCGGCCTTTGACTAAATCTGCAGGTTTGTCTCTTGGCGACCGCGCTTGCTTGGCTCTTGCACAGTTGATGAAAGGCTGCGCCGTGACGGCCGATCACGCTTGGCAAGATGTGAAAAATGCGGTGGACGTGGAGATTGTGCAGATTCGGTGATTGTTGCTATTTTTATAAGCGAAAAGTGCAGTTAGCCGGCGTATTACCTGCGCGGTTAGCTCTTAAATAAGGAGCGAGCTACATCGTCTTCACACGTTCAACCATCTCGCTCGCAAACTCCACAAACGCCAAACTGCCTTTGGCCGATGGATCAAACACCACGCCAGGCAGCCCGAAGCTGGGCGCTTCGGCCAAGCGCACATTGCGTGGGATCACGGTGTTGAACACTTTGTCGGCGAAATGCGCTTTGAGCTGATCGCTGACTTGTTGCTGTAGCGTGATTCGCGGATCAAACATCACGCGCAGCAGGCCGATGATTTGCAAATCTTTGTTGAGATTCGCATGCACCTGCTTGATGGTGTTGACCAAATCCGTGAGGCCCTCCAGCGCGAAATACTCGCATTGCATGGGCACGACGACGCCGTGGGCGCTGCACAAGCCGTTCAGCGTGAGCATGGAAAGTGAGGGTGGGCAATCGATCAAAACGAAATCGTAGTCATCGCTTACTTGCGTCAATGCCATTTTCAGGCGTTGATCTCGATGCTCAAGGCCAACGAGTTCGACTTCCGCGCCAGCCAAATCTCGGTTCGCGCCAAGAATGTGATAGCCCACTTTTTCATTGAACACTGCCGCCTCTTTGATGCTGGCCGATTCGAGCAACACGTCGTAGACGGAAAGCGATAAGGCGCGTTTGTCCACGCCCGAGCCCATCGTGGCATTGCCTTGCGGATCGAGGTCAATCATGAGCACGCGCTGGCCGATTTTGGCCAGACCAGCGGCTAAATTCACGCAAGTTGTGGTTTTGCCGACGCCGCCTTTTTGATTGGCTACACAAAAGATTTTCATAAACGACTCACTTACCCACGGCCAATTTCACGCCAAACGCAATCAGCATCGTGCCGGCTATTTTGTTGAGCCAGCTCGTCATGCGTGGGCTGCCGCGCATGCGCTCGGCGGCGAAATGGGTGATGAGCGTGAGTGAGAAGCAATAAATAAAGGTGAGCACGGCAATGGTTGCGGCCATCACGGCAAAAGTCACCATGCCTTGGTGCTTGGCCGGATTCACAAACAGCGGGAAGAAGGCCATATAAAACACGATGGCTTTTGGGTTCAGCAAGGTGATCCACACGCTTTGGCGGAAGAATTGGCGCGGCTGCATGTGCAAAATCGGCGCATCGCCAGGTTTGGCCAAAATCATCTTGGCGCCCAGGTAGGCCAGATAGGCAACGCCAGCGTATTGCACCACAGAAAACACAGCAGGGTTGGCTGCCAAAACAGCAGCCACGCCGGCCACTGCTGCCCACATGAGCACTTGGTCGCCAACGATCACGCCAAAAGTGGCTGCCAAGCCGCCCAAAATGCGGCCTTTGCTGGTGGAGGTGATGATCGCTAAATTGCCCGGCCCAGGAATAGCCAAGAACACCACCACGGCCACGATAAAGGCCCAATAGTCGCGGATTCCGTCGGTGAGCGTCAACATACTTGAAACTTTCTTTGAGCACCCAAGTTTAACCGGGTGCTCGTCTGCTAACGCCCACACAGCATTTCGGCTGCCAGCCTAACGCCTACAATGGCGGGTTGCCTGAATTGCTCAATCGTATTGCTTTGACAAGCGTTCAAAATTCGGGTGCTTATTTTCATAATGGAGTTTGATGTGTTGATTTCTTCTGCTTTTGCCCAAACCGCTCCTGCCGCCGCTGCCGGTGGTGGCATGGAATCCTCTTTGATGAGCATGCTGCCTTTGGTGCTGATGTTTGTCGTGCTGTATTTCCTGATGATTCGCCCGCAGATGAAGCGCCAAAAAGAGCAACGCGCGATGATCGATGCGCTGCAAAAAGGCGATGAAGTCGTCACGATTGGTGGCGTGCTCGGCAAGATCGAATCGATCAGCGAGACCTACATGACTGTCTCTGTGAGCGAAGGGCAGATGCAAATTGAACGTGCGGCCGTGGCGCGCGTGTTGCCCAAAGGCACCATCAAGTAAAGCTCATTTAAAAAGCACGCCTGTGTGCTTTTTAGAGGCCAAATAGCTCAGTAGCCGGCGTATATGCTGAGCCGAGCGCTATCATTTTCAGAGTAATTGCCATGAACCGTTATCCTCTGTGGAAATACATCCTCATCGCCGTGGTGGTGTTGGTTTCTACGCTGTACACCGTGCCTAACTTCTTTGGCGAAGCGCCTGCGGTGCAGGTCTCCAGCGGCAAGGCCACCATCAA
>JANMFP010000360.1:0-6209 GCA_031378135.1 Variovorax sp.
AGTAGCCGCAGCTGATGTGGTGATTTCTACTGCACTGATTCCCGGCCGCGCTGCGCCGCTGCTCATCACGGAAGACATGGTCAAGGCGATGAAGCCCGGCTCGGTGATTGTGGATATTGCGGCGGGCAAGGGTGCTGGCGGCGTGGGCGGCAATTGCCCCTTGTCAGAAGCTGACAAGACCGTGGTTAAACATGGCGTGACGATCATTGGAGACACCAATCTTCCCGCGCTGGTTGCCGCTGATTCTTCTGCTTTGTATGCACGCAACGTTTTGGATTTCCTCAAACTGATTGCCCCACCAGCCGCGAAAGGTGAGCCGGCTTCAAGCTTAAAAATCGACATGGAAGACGACATCGTGGCGGCTTGCCTGGTGACGCAAGCTGGCGAAGTTAGGAAAAAATAACATGAAAAATCTAATTTTGTGTATTGCTTTGCTTTCGCCAGTGTTGGGCTTGGCGCAAGATGCCATCAAAATAGGACGAAGCCAATTGACCTTGCCCGAGTCTTCGCGATGGAGCACAGAGCAAATAGATATGCCCAGCATTACCTACACTGGGGATGTTTCGGGTGTGATCCCTCTACACGCTAAGCGGATGCTTTTTCGCAACGATGTAGGATTGACCAAGGCTGTCATTACGGCATATATGACAAAGTCCGCCGTGGCCGCGCAAATGTCTTATCCGAATCACTGCACTAGCATCAAGGCTAACGATAATGTATTCGTTCTTGATAAGGGCTCTCCTGTACGTGTCGACTGTCTAATAGTGACGAAGACACCAAATGTCGCAGCGTTTACGCAGCGCATTGACGCCCAGAAGACACTGTTTGCCAGCGCACAACCCCACACTGCATCAGCCTACTACATTCAATTTGATGTGGGTCTCATAAGCGGCGCAAAGACGGGTAGTTTTGTACTTCTATCCGAAGATTTCCAAGGCATCGGTGGTGATGCCGTCGCCAACAATTCAAAAATACCCGATGGCGTGATTCGTTGGGCCATAGCTCTCGCTAAAGCGAATTCATCTGGTTTGACCAGCTTTTCAGGCGATTGGACTTTTCCTGCGCTGAGCTTTAAATAACAGGACACATCATGGACATCGTATCTCCCACCATTCTCAATTTGATTATTTTTGTGCTCGCGATTTATGTGGGTTACCACGTTGTGTGGACCGTGACGCCTGCGCTGCACACACCACTGATGGCTGTGACGAATGCCATCTCGGCCATCGTGATCGTGGGCGCCATGCTCGCTGCAGCGCTCACTGAAGGCGGCGTGGCCAAAGCCATGGGCGTGTTGGCTGTGGCGCTGGCTGCAGTCAATGTGTTTGGCGGATTTTTGGTGACACGCCGAATGCTTGAAATGTTTAAGAAAAAAGAGCCAAAGAAGGCTTTACCCGGCACAGAATCTGCGCCGAATGCTACGAAATAAGGAGCGATCGACATGAGTATGAACCTCGTCACGCTGCTGTATTTGGTGGCTTCTATTTGTTTTATTCAAGCCTTGAAAGGTTTGAGTCATCCCACGACCTCAATTCGCGGGAATGTTTTTGGCATGACGGGCATGGCCATTGCCGTGCTCACCACGGCGGCGCTGATCGTGCAACTCTCGGGCGGCAAAGCGCAAGGCATGGTGTGGGTCTTGCTCGGGTTGGTTGTTGGTGGCGGCCTCGGCGCTTACATGGCGCAAAAAGTGGAGATGACGAAGATGCCGGAGCTTGTGGCCTTCATGCACAGCATGATTGGTTTGGCGGCGGTGTTCATCGCAGCGGCTACTGCGATTGAGCCTTGGGCGTTCTCGATTGCGACAAAACCTATCGATGGCATTGGCGGCTTGATTCCTGCGGGCAATCGTTTTGAATTGGCGCTTGGCGCGGTGATTGGCGCCGTGACGTTCAGTGGCTCGGTGATTGCGTTTGGCAAGCTCTCGGGCAAATACAAATTCCGCCTGTTCCAAGGTGCGCCGGTGCAGTTCAGCGGGCAGCACATGATCAATCTGGTGCTCGGCTTGGCGATGCTTAGCCTTATCGCTGTCTACACCGCCACGCAACTCGATGTGGCGCTGTGGGCTGCTATTGCCATTGCCTTTGTGCTCGGTGTGCTCATCATTATTCCGATTGGCGGCGCGGATATGCCGGTGGTGGTGTCGATGCTCAACAGCTATTCGGGCTGGGCGGCAGCAGGCATCGGCTTTAGCTTGAACAACTCGATGCTCATCATTGCAGGCTCACTGGTTGGCTCATCGGGTGCGATTCTCAGCTACATCATGTGCAAGGCGATGAACCGCAGTTTCTTCAATGTGATTTTGGGTGGTTTTGGTGGCGAAGCCGCGACTGCGGTAACCGGCAGCGCAGAGCAGCGCCCCGTGAAATCGGGCAGTGCCGATGATGCCGCTTTCGTGCTCGGCAATGCAGAAACCGTGATCATCGTGCCCGGTTACGGCTTGGCCGTGGCTCGCGCGCAGCATGCCGTGAAAGAACTCGCCGCCAAGCTCACTGCCAAAGGCGTGACAGTGAAATACGCGATTCACCCGGTGGCGGGTCGCATGCCGGGCCACATGAACGTGTTGCTGGCCGAGGCAGAAGTGCCGTATGACCAAGTGCATGAGATGGAAGACATTAATGGCGAATTCCAGCAAGCTGATGTGGCGATCATTTTGGGCGCGAATGACGTGGTGAACCCTGCTGCTTTGCAAAAAGGCAGCGTGATTTACGGCATGCCAATTCTGGAGGCCTACAAAGCCCGCACCATCATCGTCAACAAGCGCTCGATGGCGGCAGGCTATGCGGGGCTGGACAACGAGCTTTTTTACATGGACAAAACCATGATGGTGTTTGGCGATGCAAAAAAGGTGGTGGAAGATATGGTCAAAGCTATTGAGTAACAGCTGATTTGGTTGCTACGCTTTTGATAGCTGCCGGCGCATATTACTTGCCGGCTAGAAGCACATTTGATGCGTAAATTGAAGACTATTTTTTGAAAATACGCTCTAAAGCCGCTTCAATCACCATGCCTGCTACCGAATAAAGCAAAGAGCCGATCAGTGCTGCTGTGAAGCTCTGCACTTTGAAGCCACCGAGCAAGCCTGACGCCATATAAAACATCAATGCGTTGATCACAAACAGAAACAGCCCCAGCGTGATAACGGTAAGCGGCAACGTGAGAAGAATGAAGATGGGCCGCACGATGGTGTTGAGCAAGCCAATCACGAATGCCGCGATCAGAGCGGCAACGAAGCTGGTGACCACTACGCCAGAATAAAAATGCGCCACAGCCAATAAAGCCATGGCGCTCAAAAGCCATTTAAGAAGTATTTTCATGCGCTCAGCATAACACTGAGCGCATGAAAACCTGACTTAACCCATCGCGGGACGCGCACCCGCCAATGGAAAGCCAGCTAAAGCCGAACTGTTTGGCTTTAGCGCCGCAAGCTGAGCAACCGGCTGCATTTCGACCCCAAATTTCGGACGCCGCACATCAATGACTTTCGCAGTGCCCAAATCTTTGAGAAGCATCTCGGTGTATTCAGGCAAGGGGCCCGTAGCTACTTCGCAAAACACATGGTCTGCTCGGCTGATCCAAGGCGTGAATTGTGAAAAGAGCTTGTCGCACCATTTCTCGCGCCAATTCTCTCGTGCACTGTGACTGAGCCATTTGCCGATGCGGCGCGTCATGCGTGGCGCGCAAGCGACCAAGATCCAGCGTTTGGTGTGCGGCTGGGCCAATAAATTGGCCAGCTCGCGTTTGGCGTAGTCGGCATCGTCGAGGTAAACGATATACGTGGAGAGTGAATTCATACGAAGCGCCTTCCAAAAAGTGGGATATCAATACGAGGCAACAACCGATAGAAAAGTTGCTTTAAAACAGCTGGTTTTGTTTACGAATGTAATGCTTGATCGTCTGCAGTTTTGGCGGCGCGCTTCGCTGCCCACCAGCCCGCGCCTAGCACGCCTGCGATGCAAACGACATAGAGCGACCAGCGTGCTAAATCAGCGTAGCTCGTTGGCGGGTTGAAGACGGCATTCAGCAGCTTTTCCCCAATGATCATTTTGGCCGCAGTAAAAGCCAGCACGGCAGCGCCCAGCTGAATGATGATGGGAAAGCGCTCAACGAGTTTGAGCACCAATTGGCTGCCGTACACCACAATCGGCACACTGATCAGCAGACCGAGTACCACCAAGGTCATGTTGCCATTCGCGGCGCCGGCTACGCCGAGCACGTTATCAACACCCATCAGGGCATCGGCAATCACGATGGTTTTCATTGCGCCCATGAAGGTGGTGGCCGCAGGGCCATCGTGCTCATCGCCTCCGGTATCTACCAAGAGTTTGTAGGCGATCCACAAAAGCCCCAAACCACCAATGAGCATGAGGCCTGGAATTTTGAGCAGCCAAACAACCACGAGTGTCATCGCGGTGCGAACGGCAATCGCGCCGACCGTGCCCCAAAGGATGGCTTTCTTTTGTAGGTGGGGCGGTAAATTTCGTGCGGCCAGTGCAATCACGATGGCGTTGTCGCCAGCAAGCACCAAATCAATCAAGATGATGGCCAAAAGTGCAGACCACCAGGGGGTAGAGAATAATTCCATGTCAAAGCGTTCCGTGTTGTATGTCTAATTATTTTGACACCATGGAGCCTTGGGGAATTGCATATGCGCGCTTCGATCCAAGACACCACAAGCATCAGGTTGAATCGAAGGTCTTGCTCGGCTAAAAAGACCCATCAAGGGCTTTTCTAGCCTAATGCACCGGAAGTTAGTCTTCGTGTTGACGACGCATCTGCGAGGAGCTACTCCCCTTCTGGATTCATTATGAAGTCAGCACGAGGATTTTGTCCAAGTCGCTACAAATCCATGAGATTTTTAGGGCCTCTGTAGCGTGATGGCCATGAAAAATGGCAAAATACAGCCTCTCCCGGAAGGGGAGTAGCGCGTGAGTCACTCAAGACTCATGCTCGTGTGTCGTCAATACGTTGTCTCCGCGGGGAGGCAGCCGGTGCACGAGAATCCCCTCGCAAGACCTTTCGGACAACAAAGCTGGTGTCAAGCATCAAGGCGAATGCCTTGGGTATTCATGCGCCAGCAAAATCGAAAGGTCTGTCATGTTTGAATCCGTGGCACCCGCTTGGCTGTGGGCGGTGTTTATTGCGATTGTGATCGCAGCTCTCATTATTGATTTCGTCGTGTTGAACAAACAAGGCGCGCATGAAGTGGGCGTGAAAGAAGCGATCAACTGGTCCATCATTTGGGTGGCGCTAAGCTTCATGTTCAATGGCTTGTTTTGGTGGGCCGTTAAAGACTCGACAGGCGATGTGCAAATCGCCAACACCAAAGCGCTGGAATTTTTAACGGGCTATTTGATTGAGAAATCATTAGCGGTAGACAACATCTTTGTCTTCCTCATGATCTTCACTTATTTCGCCGTGCCGCCCGCGTATCAAAAGCGCGTTCTGATGATCGGCATCATTGGTGCAATTGTGTTGCGCACGATCATGATTTTGATCGGCGGCTGGTTGCTTCAGCAATTCCACTGGATTTTGTACGTCTTCGGCGCGTTCTTGATTTTGACGGGTGTGAAGATGTGGTGGGCAGCTGGCAAAGAGCAATCGCTTGACGATAATCCTGCGCTCAAATTGCTGCGCAAAATTTTGCCAGTGAGCAAAAATTATGATGGCGAGAAGTTCTGGACGGTCGAAAACGGTAAAAAGATCGCCACGCCTCTTTTGATGGTGATTTGTTTGGTGGGCCTGACCGACGTGATTTTTGCGGTGGATTCTATTCCAGCGATTTTTGCGATCACGAAAGACCCGTTCATCGTGCTGACCAGCAACGTGTTTGCGATTTTGGGCTTGCGGGCGATGTATTTCTTGCTGGCAGCCGTCGCCAATAAATTCCATTTGCTCACCTACGGGTTGGCCGTGATTTTGGTGTTTATCGGCACGAAGATGATGCTGATCGATATCTTCAAGATTCCTGTGCTTGTATCGCTGCTTGTCGTGGTTGGCATCTTGGCGATTACGATGATCTGGAGCGTGAAAACCACGCCAAAAGAAGGGCATTGATTCTTAAATTGAGTCGCTCCATAAAAATGCCGGCTGTTGTTGCAACAGCCGGCATTTCTTTATGGGCTCAGATTTATTTTTTGACGTTACGGGCGCGCTCGTACAGTGGCTCAACTTTGGGTAAATTCGCTTCGATGTCTTTGATGCGCGTT
>JANMFP010000367.1:0-1586 GCA_031378135.1 Variovorax sp.
TGGGCTGCCCTGCTTCTCTGGAATAGCAAAATTCTGTATCGATGAAGTCTTTGGGCAGTTGCTGCAAGGGGCCGAAATACGGCAACTCTGCCTGCGTGCGTGCGCCGAAAAACAGCATGAGTTTGCCGCTTTCAAACTTACTTTCATTCGACGTATTCTTTGCGCGCAAGCGCCTGCGCCATTCGGTCATGCCACGCATCGGCGCGCTGCCCGTGCCTGTGCAGATCATCACCAGCGCGCTTTTGGGATGGTTAGGCATCAGGAAGCTCGCGCCAAACGGGCCGATCACTTCCACCTTGTCGCCCACCTTCAAATCACACATGTAGTTGCTGGCCACGCCGCGCACGGCTTGGCCAGCATGGTCTTGCAAAACGCGCTTGATGGTCAGCGACAGGTTGTTGTAGCCTGGCCGCTCGCCATTGCGCGGGCTGGCAATCGAATACTGGCGGGCGTGGTGCGGCTTGCCCCGCTCATCTAAGCCGGGCGCAACGATGCCGATGCTTTGACCTTCGAGCACCGGAAAAGGCATGCTGCCGAAATCTAAGACGATGTGATGTGTGTCGTAATCCGAGCCAGCCGTTTTGCCAACTTCGGTGACGCGAACGTTCCCAGTGACAGTTGCCGTGATCACTTTGTCGGCAGCTTTTGGGCCATAAAGATTCGTGTACGCATGCGCGGCAGACCACGGCGGCAATGTCGAGCCGTATTTAGGCATCACATCCGTGCTAGTAGATGCTACTGAAATAATAGCACTCTGAGCATATTCTTCGCCGGCTACTGCCTCTTGTTGATCTGAATCTTCACTTGAAACACTACCTGCACCCATCTCAGCCAACTGCGCCTCAGAAAGCTCTGCAGGCAAATCATCCCAAGTCAATTGCTCGGCAGTTGAATACGCTTTGATCTTCGGTATCTCACGCCAGTTGTCAATCGAGCCCGTGGGGCAAGGCGAAATGCAGGCCATGCACAGATTGCATTTGTCTGCATCCACCACGTAGTTGCGATCGTCATGCGTGATCGCGCCGACGGGGCAAGTGGCTTCGCAGGTGTTGCAGCGAATGCAAATGACGGGGTCGATCAAGTGCTGCTTGATGAGGATGGAGTCAATAGCGCCCATGATAATGTCCATTTACCGTGATCTTAAATGCAAGCAGCCGCCGCGGATCTGGCTCTGCCAGGCCGCCAGCGGCGCCCCTTGAGGGGAGGCGGCGCTAGCCGCCATGGGGTGGGTGTCAGTTAAATCGAATGTATTCGAAGTTCACATCTTGCTTGTTGATGCCCATTGCTGGTGGTGCGATCCAGTTGGCAAACTTGCCTGGCTCAACGACGCGGCCCATCAGGCTGGCCACAAAGGCACGGTCTTCCGCAGTAGGCAGCCATTCGTTTTTCTTCGCATCCCACTCCGCCTGCGAGACCACGCGGCCATCAGGCGAGACTTTTGCACCCGCCAATGCACCGATGTTGCGGTGGAAGGCTTTGTGAGGTGCTTTGAGAGAGAAAGGAATGCCAGCGCGCTCGATCACTTTGTTCCAGCGGCCCACGCCGGCCACGGAATCTTTGATGTAGTCGTCGCGCAGCACTTCGTT
>JANMFP010000401.1:0-1895 GCA_031378135.1 Variovorax sp.
CATGCCACAAGATGCGCTAGCGACTGCTCAGCAGCTCTTTGCTGTATTGCGCGATTTTGATGCAGCAAAAGTTAAGCTCATTTGGGTCGAAGCTGTGCCAAGTGATGCAACTTGGGATGGCGTGCGTGATCGTTTGCAGCGCGCAGCGGCCTAAGAACTTTGCCTCTGCCATCGGCCTCTATCCTAGATATTCAACACCACGGTTAAGATAACGTCTCACCCAGGTTTTAAACGTTATCTTGGGTCAAAATTTTTTGTGAATGAGTTTGTTTATGTTCGCTTTAGCTTTCCTCCCTTTTCCTAATCTTGGTCGCCATACCACCCGCGCCGCTCTTGCACTCACCCTCAGCTCCAGCCTGCTGCTGGCGGCTTGTGGCTCGGGAAGCACCGTTGAGCCCTTTTCTCCAACGCCTTCATCATCTCGCATGACCAGCTTTGGCGATGGCTTGTCGGATCTTGGCCAAACCGGCGGCCGATTTACTGTGAACGATGGCTCTGTGAATATTTGGGTTGAAAAAGTCGCAAGCAGCTATGGCCTGCCGCTGGCTGCTTCAGCCAATGGCGGCTTGGGCTATGCGCGCGGCGGCTCGCGCATCAACACAGGCGCGAACTCCATCGCGGATCAAATCAGCGCCCACCTCGCTGCGGGTGCGATTGGCGAGAAAGATTTGCTCATCGTTGATGCGGGCGTGTCTGAGCTGGCCGCTCTAGCTGCAGCCAACCCCACCGACGATGCGGCTTTGAAAACAGCAGCAGATGCCGCAGGCCGCGCCTTGGCAGTGCAAGTGATCCGCTTAACGGCGGCAGGCGGCAAATACGTGGTGATTGCCAACGCACTCGATATGGGCAAAACCCCCTTCGCCACCGCTCAAAACCGCGTTGCAGGCCTGACCGCCGCCACACGCGCCTTCAACGACGGCCTCAAAATCGGCTTAGCCAACGTGACCAACAGCGTGCTCTTGATCGACAACGAAGCTTATGTGAACGCTCTCTACGGCACAGCTGCCAGTGCCAACAACACCACAGCCGCTTGCCCAAGCAATGTCGCCACTACGGCATGCACGCCCGCCAATGCCAGCACAAGCTATGGCGTCTTCCTCTTCGCAGACGATCGCCACCTCACCCCCAACGCGCATCGCTTGATGGGCGACAACGCCTACAACCGCATCAAAAACCGTTGGTAAAAATTGCGAGCTGGCCAATTTAGTGACGAAGTTGGCGACCATATTGGCGACCAACTTGCTAAGCTAGCGGCTTATTTTGCGGCGGATGCTAAGCGCCACCTACCTTGCCAAGCCGCATAAGCCGCTGGATACGCTACCCGGTAACGCTGCAAATGAAACATCGCCAAATCATCCAGCTCCATCATCGTTGCGGATTCAATCAGATTCTCAATAATGCGCGGCTCAGGCGACCATTCAATCAGCTCACTCGATAATTCCAACACACGCGGCGCCGTCTCGCGCGAAAGCGGCGTGATCTGCAACTCCGCAAATTTCGCATGGCTTTTGAAGAGCAAACTGCTTTGAGCCGCCGCCATCGGATCGGGATACCACGCGCTTCGCTCCTCATGCTGCACAAACATTTGGCTCACGCGGTGGTAATCAAACGCCACAAAAGCAGTGCAAGCCAGCAGCAAAACACCCAAGCACTTTGATACCCAGTTCGCTCCTGAAATCATAGCTACGCGCGTATATTCTTTGCCGGCCAGTAGCCATTTTCGCCAAAAATCAGCGCACAAAACCCCCACGCATATCACCGCCGTCATAAAAAACGGCCCATACCACAGCGGATACTCCAGCATGCTGTGAATCCCCATCACCATGAGACAGCCCCAAGCCAACTGCCGATCAGGCTGAGTCTCAAGCCATGGCTTATTTTTCCAGATCAGCCAG
>JANMFP010000407.1:0-5336 GCA_031378135.1 Variovorax sp.
CACACACTGCGGAGGGGTGGCAGAGTGGTTGAATGTACCTGACTCGAAATCAGGCGTAGATGCAAGTCTACCGAGGGTTCGAATCCCTCCTCCTCCGCCAAACAGACATAAAAATGCGCCTCTCAGGGCGCATTTTTTTATGTGCGTACGCTATTGATTCAGGCCTTGAGCGCCGTCACTCCACCCATGTACGGCCGCAGCACCTCAGGCACAGTCACGCTGCCATCGGCGTTTTGATAGTTCTCCAGCACGGCCACCAAAGTGCGACCGACTGCGAGGCCTGAGCCGTTGAGCGTGTGCACCAGTTCGTTTTTGCCTTGCGAGTTTTTAAAACGGGTTTGCATGCGGCGCGCTTGGAAGCCTTCGCAGTTGGAGCATGAGCTGATTTCGCGATAGGTGTTTTGCGCGGGTAGCCAGACTTCTAAGTCGTAAGTCTTCGTGGCGGCAAAACCCATATCGCCCGTACACAATGCGAGCACGCGATAAGGAAGCTCAAGCTTTTGCAAAATCGCCTCGGCGTGCGCTGTCATTTGCTCCAGCGCTTCATAGCTCTTGTCAGGATGCGTGATTTGCACCATCTCGACTTTGTCAAACTGATGCTGGCGGATCATGCCTTTGGTGTCTTTGCCATAGCTGCCCGCTTCGGAACGGAAGCAGGGGCTGTGGGCGGTGAGTTTGATGGGAAGATCGGCTTCATTGAGGATCGAATCTCTTACCGAATTCGTCAGCGAGATTTCGCTCGTTGAAATCAAATACTGTTTCTGAGCTGCCGCATCCCCTCCTCGGCTGACCCAAAACATATCCTCTTCAAACTTAGGCAACTGCCCTGTGCCCTCCAGCACATCGCGGTTCACGATGTAGGGCGTGTAGCACTCGGTGTAGCCATGCTCATTCGTTTGCACATCGAGCATAAATTGCGCGAGCGCGCGGTGCATGCGAGCGATACCGCCTTTCATGAAGGTGAAGCGTGCGCCAGAAAGCTTAGCGCCCGTGTCGGCATCCAAGCCGAGCGGCGTGCCCACATCGACGTGATCTTTCACTGCAAAGTCAAATGTCTTCGGTGTGCCCCAGCGGCGCACTTCTACGTTATCCGCCTCACCGCCACCTACAGGCACGCTCTCATGAGGGAGGTTGGGCAGCATCATGAGAAGGGTTTGCATCTCGGCAGCGATTGCATCGTTGCGCGCAGCAGAGGTTTCAAGCTCCGTCTTGATCGCGCCCGTCTCAGCCATCACGGCATCCACACTCTCACCTTTGGCTTTGAGCATGCCAATGGATTTGCTCAAAGTGTTGCGTTTGTTTTGCAGCTCTTCAGTGCGAGTTTGAATCGTTTTGCGCTCAGCCTCTAGCGCGCTGTAGGCTGCAACATCTAAAAACTGCTGTGGATTTTTGCGCTTTTGCAGCGCGGCTGTGACCGAATCAAGGTCTTTGCGGAGGAGGTTGGGATCTAACATGCCAATATTTTAAACGCTTGGGTTACTATCATTTAAATAGCACTCCATGCAGGTTATTCGCCGGCCAGATGCCCAAAACGCTCTCAAAAAGCTTAAAAACTGTGTTTTAAGCGTATTTACCCAATTCATTCTTCGCAATCGCGTTGCGATGCACCTCATCGGGGCCGTCAGCGAAGCGCAAGGTGCGTGCATTCGTGTAGGCATAGGCGAGCGGGAAATCATCGCTCATGCCGCCGCCGCCATGCACTTGCATCGCCCAATCAATCACTTGGCAAGCCATGGTGGGCGCGACGACTTTGATCATCGCAATATCGTTCTTTGCCAGCTTGTTGCCACCGATATCCATGAGCCACGCGGTGCGCAGGGTGAGCAAGCGGGCTTGGTCGATCTTGCAACGAGCTTCTGCAATACGCTCCAAAGTCACGCCTTGCTGTGACACGAGTTTGCCAAATGCCGTGCGGCTGCTGGCGCGTTTGCACATGAGCTCGAGCGAGCGCTCAGCCAAGCCAATCAGGCGCATGCAATGGTGAATGCGGCCGGGGCCTAAGCGGCCTTGCGCGATTTCAAAGCCACGGCCAACGCCTAGCAAAATATTCGCTGCTGGCACGCGAACATTGGTGAAAGACATTTCGCAATGACCATGCGGCGCATCGTCGTAGCCAAATACGGTGAGCGGGCGAATCACCTTGATGCCTGGCGCATCCGCAGGAATCACGATCATGCTTTGCTGGCTGTGCTTAGGCGCATCGAAATCGCTCTTGCCCATGGTGATGTACACCGCGCAACGCGGATCGCCCGCGCCGGAGATCCACCATTTGGTGCCGTTGACGAGATACGTGTCGTCTTTTTGGCGCAAGATGCTGGTTTCGATGTTGGTTGCGTCGCTCGATGCAACAGCGGGCTCGGTCATCGCAAATGCTGAGCGAATCTCGCCGCGCAAGAGTGGCTTGAGCCAGCGGCTGCGGATTTCCTCTGAGCCGTAGCGCGCTAGCGTTTCCATGTTGCCAGTATCGGGCGCTGAGCAGTTGAACACTTCAGGCGCCCAAGGCACACGGCCCATGATCTCAGCCAGAGGTGCGTATTCTTGATTGGTTAAACCCGCGCCGCCGAAAGATGGATCGCCACCATAGCCAGCAATTTCGGCGGTATCGCGCGGCAGCCAAAGATTCCACAGGCCCTGCTTTTGCGCAATGGGTTTTAGTTTTTCAATCGTCTGCAACGCGCTCCAGCGCTTGCCATTCTGCGTGTTGGCTTCGATCTCTTGTGTAAACGCAGCTTCGTTGGGATAGACGTGTTCATCGAAGAATTTGAGGAGCTGAGCTTGGAGCTCTTGGACGCGAGGTGAATAAGAAAAATCCATGGTGGTTTCCTAAAAAAATACGAAGAGAAATACCGGACGCAAAAGACGCAAAAGTTACGCAGAAGAAATACCAAAAAAATACAAATACAAATACAAATAAGCCATCAAAGTCAAATCATGAAGGGTTTCTTTTGAATTTTCTTTTTTGCGTCTTTTGCGTAACCTTTGCGTCTTCTGCGTCCGGAAATTTTGTTTTGAATTGAATTAATGCCCAGCTTTCTGAGCAAAGCCCCAAGCCATTTGTGCCAAAGGCCTTGCCCCTGCCGCCGAGGCCACAGCTTGCGCAGACGATGCTGTGCCAGTTTCGACGCGCTTGGCGATGCCTTGCAGAATAGCTGCTAAGCGGAACGCGTTGTAGGCGAGATAAAAAGGCCAATCTGCCTTGAGTTGATCGGGCGTAGTGAGCTTAGTGCGCTCGCAATACAGGCGAATGTATTCAGCCTCGCTAGGGATACCCAGCTCAGCGTGATTCAAGCCACCGATACCGCGGAATGCACCGGGCGGGATGTGCCAAGCCATGCAGTGGTAGCTGAAATCGGCGAGCGGGTGGCCAAGGGTAGAAAGCTCCCAATCGAGCACAGCCAGCACGCGCGGCTCGGTAGGGTGAAACATCAAATTATCTAAGCGATAGTCGCCATGCACGATGCTGACTTTGGTTTCATCTTTGCTGCTGGCGGGCATGTTGGCGGGGAGCCATTCAATCAACTGATCCATCTCTGGAATGGGCTGAGTGACTGAAGCTTGATATTGCTTGCTCCAGCGGCCGATTTGTCGTTCGAAATAATTGCCCGGTTTGCCATAGCCTGCCAAGCCTTGTGCTGCAAAATCAACCGTATGCAAAGCGGCTTGAACGCGATTCATCTCGCGGTAGATTTCGCCTCGCTGCGTGGACGTCATGCCCGGCAGTGCTTGATCCCACAACACGCGGCCAGCTACAAACTCCATGATGTAAAAAGCGCGGCCAATGACCGATTCGTCCTCGCAGAGCGCATGCATTTTTGCAACCGGCACCGCCGTGTTTTGCAAGCCACGCATCACGGCAAACTCACGCTCAATCGCATGTGCAGAAGGCAAGAGCTTGGCCACTGGGCCGGGCTTGGCGCGCATCACGTAAGTGCAGCTGGGCGTGATGAGTTTGTAAGTCGGGTTAGATTGCCCGCCTTTGAACATTTCGACTGTGATCGGGCCTTTGAAGCCTTGTACATGGGCGCTCATCCAAGCATCCAGCGCAGAGATGTCAAATGCATGTTTTTCAGACACTGCACTTGTGCCGACGAAATGATCAAACCCACTCATTCCTGATCTCCATTACCAATGCTTTTGAGCCCATCGCGATTTCGCACAATCAAGCCGCCCGGCTCCACGCGAATGAGCTCTTCGCGCTCCATTTGCTTGAGCTCTTGATTCACGCGTTGGCGCGACGCGCCGAGCAATTGCGCGAGCTCTTCCTGCGCGAGATGCAAACCAATGCGCGTTTCATCGGGGTGCGAGAAACTCGGCACGCCATAGCTGCGCGCTAGGTGCACCAATTGCTTGGCCAGCCGCGCACGCAAAGGCAAAGTGTTCAAATCTTCGACCAAGCCAAACAGCAGCCGAATCACGCGCGCATTCAGGCGCAGCAGCGCTTCATACAGCTCGGTATGATCCGCCAAGATCTTGGTGAAATCATTTCGCGCGACGCAGACCACCGTCGTCTCGCCATGCGCGTAGCAATCATGTGTGCGCTGATCGCCATCAAAAATCGCCACATCGCCAAACCAAATACCTGGCTCAACGTAGGTGAGCGTTACCTGCTTGCCAGACACCGAAGTGCTGGATACGCGAACAGCGCCTTTGGCGCAGGCCACCCATTCATCAGGCCGCTCCCCACGAGCAGCAATCAGCTCACCATCACGGTAGCGCTTCACATAGGAATAACGCAAGATGTCATGCCGCAGGCTGGGTGAGAGGCTGGCGAACCAGCGCCCAGTATTGATGGCTTCGCGCTCGTCTTGGGAGAGGATGGGTTCGTCAGAAATCATGTCAATTCCATTGTGGCGGGTGTTCTGAGGCAGGGACTCTAGGGTTGTCACTTGCGTGTCTGCGCTAAATGAGACAATAGAGGTTACATGACAGAACCCGTAAATATTCCATTTTCCTCCGTTGGCCTAGCCGATACCATTCTCCGCGCTGTGGCCGAAAAGGGCTACACCACGATGAGCCCGATTCAGGCCCAGGCCATCCCCCATGTGCTTGCCGGCCGCGATGTGATGGGCGCCGCGCAAACTGGCACTGGCAAAACCGCCGCCTTCGTGCTCCCGCTCTTACAGCGCATGCTCAAGCATGAGAGCGCATCGCTCTCCCCGGCTCGCCACCCCGTGCGCGCGCTGGTGCTTACGCCAACGCGCGAATTGGCCAACCAAATTGAAGACAACGTGAAGGCTTACGCCAAATACACGCAGCTCAGAAGCGCGGTGGTTTTTGGCGGTATCGACATCAAGCCGCAAATCGCCGAGCTACGCAAAGGCGTCGAAATTTTGACG
>JANMFP010000410.1:0-7429 GCA_031378135.1 Variovorax sp.
GCAATTTCCTTTAAAAATGAATCTGTTTTCTTGGCTCAGCGCTAATCTCGCTACTGTTAGAAAACATGTATTTAAGATACTTCCGTATGTTATTCCACACGTTTTTTCACATGTAGTAACAAAGCATTCTTTTTGGAGCGCAGTGTTGAATACGAGCAACACGAAAGATAAATATTTATTAAATAGCATCTTCATCGCGCATCGATGTCTGAGAAATTTCTTCGCGAGTCCATCAAAAGTAGTGCAGCTGTGCTGTGGCAAGGGTGTTAAGAATGCCCAGCTCTATAATGATTTGTGATTGACGAAGAGATGATTCTTCAAGCGTCAGCACATTTGGCTTGACGCAAGTTCGCGCAAGGTTTAATACTTTTTTCTTAACATGCCCAGCAACCAATACGAAACCTTCATGCGACATGTGTTTGAGCATGGCATCGCCAAAACGGATCGCACCGGCACGGGCACGCGCTCGGTGTTTGGCCATCAAATGCGCTTCAATCTTGCCGAGGGCTTTCCGCTGGTGACGACGAAGAAGGTGCATCTCAAATCCATCATCTTGGAGCTCTTATGGTTCCTTCGCGGCGATGGCAATGCCAATTGGCTGCGTGAGCGCGGCGTGACGATTTGGGATGAATGGGCCAACAAAGAAACCGGCGATCTCGGGCCGGTGTATGGCGTGCAATGGCGCAGCTGGCCCACACCTGACGGTGGGCATATCGATCAAATCGCGCAAACTGTGGAGCAGCTCAAAATCAATCCTGATTCGCGCCGCATCATCGTGAGCGCTTGGAATGTGGCCGATTTGCCCAAGATGGCGCTCATGCCTTGCCATGCGTTTTTTCAGTTTTATGTGGCGCCGGGTGAAAATGGCGCGAATGACAAGTCGCCTCCGGCTCGGGGAAAACTCAGCTGCCAGCTCTACCAACGCAGCGCCGATATTTTCCTCGGCGTGCCTTTCAACATCGCCAGCTACGCCCTGCTGACCCACATGCTCGCGCAGCAATGCGATTTGGATGTGGGCGATTTCATCTGGACGGGCGGCGATTGCCATATTTACAGCAACCACGAGAACCAAGTGACCACCCAACTCACCCGCGAGCCCTTCCCATATCCGCAGCTCGTGATCAAGCGCAAACCTGCTTGTATTTTCGACTACGAATATGAAGATTTTGAAGTGGTCAATTACCAGCACCACGCGGCCATCAAAGCGCCGGTCGCTGTTTGAGCACAGCAGGCTAGCCGCGCATGAACATCAACCTCATTTGGGCGCAAGCCCACCAACGCGTGATCGGCAAAGACGGCAAGATGCCTTGGCATTTGCCCGAGGATTTGGCGCATTTCAAAAAAACGACGCTGGGGCATCCCGTGATCATGGGGCGCAAAACCTGGGATTCACTGCCTCCCAAATTTCGGCCTTTGCCGGGGCGTATGAATCTGGTGATCTCCTCCCATGCCACCACACGAGAGAATTTAAGCCAAATCGGTGGTTCCCCGGCAAAGAATCTGCTTGATGCGCTATCGATTTGTGAGCAAGCGCAGCATGAAGAAGTGTGGGTGATTGGCGGCGCACAAATCTATGCGCAGGCTCTGCCGCTGGCTCACAAGCTGGTCGTTACCGAGATTGATGCTGAATACGAGGGCGATGCGTTTGCACCCTTACTGGATCGTTCTTGGCAAGAGATGCAACGCGAACCGCATACAGCAGCCAATGGCTTGCGCCACAGCTTTATCACGTATCAAAAATCAAAATAACAGGAATTTAAGATGTCAGGACAAGGTTTTCACGTTCACGGCCCGCACGATCATGAGCTGGAGCATGCGCAGCAAGGAGGCCATGGTGCCCACGGATCGGCTCATGATGAAGATCACGAAGGCGTAGGTGGCGGCAGTATCATCAATCAAATCGCTTTGTTTACCGCGATGATTGCCACGGTGGGTGCGATTTTTGGCTACATGAGCGGGGCTACACAAGCCAACGCAGGGCTTTATAAAAACAATGCGGCGATTAAAAAAACTGAAGCTTCCAACCAGTGGAATTATTTCCAATCGAAGAGCACCAAGCAATCGCTGGCAGAGGTTTCGCGTGATTTAACAACGGTAGAGGCTGACAAAACCAAATACCAAGCCAAAATTGATCGCTACGAGAAAGAAAAAACCGAGATCAAAGCCGTGGCCGACAAGCTCGAGGCTGAGGCCACCGATTGGGATAAAAAATCCGATGCCCAAATGCACGAACACCACCGCTGGGCGCAATCGACCACTTTGCTCCAAGTGGCCATCGCGCTCGCTGCGATTGCGCTACTCACCAAGCGCAGGTGGCTGGAATGGGGGATGCTTGGCGCGGGCGCGGCAGGCCTGCTGGTCGGCATACTGGCTTTCTTGCATATTTGATCACTATGAATATGATAGCTACACATTCAATAAATACGCCGGCTAACCCCTGAAAAAGCATAAAAATGAGCCTGAAAATCGCTACATGGAACGTCAACTCCCTGACCATCCGCAGCCAACAAGTATTGGACTGGCTGGGCGCTCAGCCCGAAGGCGAGAAGATTGATGCGCTGGGATTGCAAGAGCTCAAGATGACGGATGAGAAGTTTCCATTTGCCGATTTTGAAGCGGCAGGCTACAGCGCGCAGGTGTTTGGCCAGAAGACATACAACGGCGTGGCTTGGCTAACGCGAAATGAAACTGTCAGCGCAGTGGCCGACGTTCAAAAAAACATTCCTGGTTTTGCCGATGAGCAAAGCCGCATCATCGCCGCCACGCTTCATACTGCGATTGGAAAAGTTCGCGTCGTTAACGGCTATTTTGTGAATGGCCAAGCGCCAGGCACGGAGAAGTTTGAATACAAAATGAGCTGGTTGCGCGGCTTGCGCGATTGGCTGCGCGAGGAGCTCGCAGCGCATCCCCAGCTCGTGCTCGTCGGCGATTTCAACATCACTTTCGATGATCGCGACACCCACGACCCAGACGGTCTGCGGGGCACCATTCACCACACCGAAGCTGAGCGCGATCAGTTCAAGCATTTGCTATCGCTGGGCTTGCACGATGCCTTCCGCCTCTTCGAGCAATCGCCCAAGCTCTACAGCTGGTGGGATTACCGCGACCTTGCTTTCCGCCGCAACAAAGGCCTGCGGATTGATTACACGCTGGTGAGCGATGCACTGAAAGCCAAGGTGCAAAACTGCATCATCGACAAAACACCGAGAAAAAATGAGCGGCCCTCAGACCATACGCCTGTCATTTGCACGCTAAATTAATTGGGGTAATTAATTGGGGTCATAATTAATTGGGGTCAGAGCCCAATTAATTTAGCGAAACACAATCTCGCGGTCTTTGATCTTCACGCGTTTGACGTTGTAGGTTTTAGCAGTCAAATTATTCGAGTCACCCAGCAAGATAAGCGCGCCTTTGTGCGCCAAGCCGCAAGAGGCGGACGCTGTGGTGGGGAGGCCTGCCGCTGTGACGCAAGCGGGTGAGCTGGTGTTGCGTGGCAAGCCCCCATCGGCTGAGATGCCATCCACAATGCAGGCATTCGGGAAGCCTGTGAGGCTGAGCGCCGTGGCGGGGCCGCCGGGATTGGGGCCAACGCCAAGCGTAGGAGAGCCAACAATGAGCCATTGCGCATCCGTGGGCGAGACGTTGTAGCGGTTGTAACCATCGGGCTGCACTGCGCCGCCACTGGGTATCCAGACGATGATGCGGCGGTTCGTGCGGATATCGGCAATCGTCATGGTGTTGACGTCTTCATTTTTCACGCAATCTGGATCAACGAGGAAGTTCATGTAGAAATTGCTCGTGCCTCCGATGACCGCCTTCGCATCCAATGTCACGCTCGCTAGGTCAGATAGTTTGAGGCCATCGAAGCCATCTAAGCCCACAATGGCTTTATTGCCTGTGCCGCCGCCTACAAATCTGCCTGCTGGATTGGCTGCTGTGGCCAAAGTGCTGATTTGCAGCACCGAGGTGCCGCCATCGGTGACGACGCTCAGCGTCGCTGAATTGGCCTGCGGCATCACGTTCAGCGCGGGTTGGTCAATCTCCAAAAACCCTGTGCCGGGTACAAAAGGCATGGGCAAAGGCATTGGCGGGGGTGGGTTTTGAACGGGTGGGGTCGTGAGACTATCGCCGCCCGAGCCGCAGCCAGCCAAAGCTGCACAAAGGGCCCATAAACTTGCGATGAAAAATTTAGTCATCATCAGTCCCAGAGAGTTCAGGAAACAGTATGTCGGTAAAACCAAATTGACGGAAGTCCTTAACCCGCATCGGATAGAGGATTCCGTGCAAATGGTCGCATTCATGCTGAACCACGCGGGCATGGAAACCATCGACGGTGCGATCTATTCGCTGGCCCATTTCATCAAAGCCTTGGTAGCGAATTTTTTTGAAGCGCGGCACCACACCGCGCATGCCGGGCACAGACAAACAACCCTCCCAGCCCTCTTCCAGATCGCTTGAATCAGCCGCGTACTGCAAATCAAACGCTATCGATTCCATAGCATTAGGCGCATATTTCATGCCGGCCATCTGCCTTTTTTCCTCTATAAATGGTGTGATGACGGGATTGATCAGCACCGTACGCGGCACAGGCGGCGCATCGGGGTAGCGCGGATTGATTTGCCCGCTGCCAAAAATCACCAATTGCAAGTTCACACCAATTTGTGGTGCGGCAAGGCCAGCCCCGTTGGCCGCTTGCATCGTCTCTTGCATGTCTTGCAGCAGCGCTTGCAACTCGGTTGTGTTGAACTCGCGCACAGTTTCTGCCACGCGCAGCAAACGCGGATCACCCATTTTGAGAATCTCACGTATCGCCATGTTTGCCGCCTGATTTACTGAGGCACGCCTTGATTGCGCATCCAATCGGCCGTTTGGAAAAAGCTGGTGCGCAAGCGAGCGCGCAGGTCTTCCGGCACACCCGTCTCGCCCATGGCGCGATCCATGCAAGCGAGCCACTCGTCGCGCTCCTGAATACCAATCGGCACATGCATATGCCGCGCTCGCAAGCGGGGATGGCCAAATTTCTCGGTGTAATACTGCGGACCGCCGAGCCAGCCGCAGAGGAACCAAAAGGTGCGTTCGCGAGATTGATCCAGAGATGGCCCATGCACTTGCCGCAGCCTCGCGAACTCTGGCTCCAAATCCATCAGGTCGTAAAACCGCTCAATCAGCGCTTTCACGCGCTCTTCGCCGCCGATCCATTCAAAAGGCGTGGAGAAGGCGGGCTTTTCATCTATTTGCATAGGATGCTTTGCTTTTGCTTTATTTGCGCTTGTTGCTCATGCCCATCGCCACGCGGTTTTTTTCTAAGCGATCTTTTTTGCGCTGTTCCATTTTGTCCATTTCTCTTCTTTTCGAGTAGCCCGAAGCGTCTGCCCACGCCCACCAGACGACCGCCAAAACAAACGGCGCGGCGAACAAATACCATTTATCCGCCCAGTCCCACTGCCCCACAGGTCCGATTTCTAGAAATTTCAGCAGCAAAAGAATCACACCGGTGATGAGAAAATACATTTTGGCTCCTTAAACTGGCTGTGTATCCAGTTTTAATGACGATGGCGTCTGCGAATAAATAAGATCTTAGGCTTAGCAAGGGCTAAAGCGGTCGGTTGAAACTGAATGTCAACCCAATTGCCTAAAATCGCGTTATCACCAGTGTATTGCAAGACGGGCTCATGTTGTGGCCCGCCTATTGAAGGAAGATGAAGGAAGACCATGAAAATCCGCGCTATTGCCCTCTTATCCGCTGCTGCTGCTTTGATGAGCATGCAAGCTCCTGCATTTGCTGATCCAGCCTTGGCAACCGCTAAGAACTGCATGGCTTGCCACGCCGTTGACAAGAAAATGGTCGGCCCATCGTACAAAGCCGTTTCTGAAAAATATGCGTCGGACAAAGACGCTGTAAAAATGCTTGCTGAAAAAATCCAAAAAGGCAGCACGCCCGGCAAAGGCAATTGGGGCCCTGTGCCTATGCCAGCAAACCCGCAGGTGAGCGAAGCCGAAGCTACCAAGCTGGCCGCTTGGGTGATGACGGTGAAGTAACTGCTTGCCAGACATTAAAAAAGCCACCCTCGGGTGGCTTTTTGCTTTTCTGCATGCCTGCATGCCTGCAAATCAGGCGGTAGGCTGATCCAAATCAAAGGCCTTGTGCAGCGCGCGCACAGCCAGCTCCATGTATTTTTCGTCGATCACCACCGAGGTTTTGATCTCGCTGGTGGAGATCATTTGAATATTGATGCCCTCTTCCGCCAGCGAGCGGAACATTTTGCTCGCGATGCCCACATGGCTGCGCATGCCGATGCCGACAATGCTCACCTTGCAAATTTTCGCATCGCCCACGACTTCCGCCGCGCCAAGCTTTGGAATCACTTTGGCTTTGAGCAAATCAAGTGTCTTGGCGTAATCATTGCGGTGCACGGTGAAGGAAAAATCCGTTTTGCCGTCTTTGGAAATGTTTTGAATGATCACATCGACTTCGATGTTTGCATCGGCCACCGCACCCAAGATGTTGTAAGCAATGCCGGGCGTATCAGGCACGCCGAGGATCGAGATTTTCGCTTCATCGCGGTTAAAGGCAATGCCAGAGACGATGGCTTGTTCCATGTTTTCATCTTCCTCAAAAGTGATCAAAGTGCCGGATTTGGCTTCTTCATGAATGTCAATATCCCAGCTCGTGAAGCTGGAGAGCACGCGCAGCGGCACTTTGTATTTACCCGCAAACTCCACCGAGCGAATTTGCAAAACCTTCGAGCCCATGCTGGCCATCTCGAGCATTTCTTCAAAGCTCACAGTCGACAAGCGACGCGCTTCGGGTACCACGCGCGGATCGGTCGTGTACACGCCATCCACGTCGGTGTAGATCAAGCATTCAGCGGCCTTCATCGCAGCGGCCACGGCTACAGCAGATGTGTCTGATCCGCCTCGCCCGAGAGTCGTTACGTTGCCATGAGGATCCACGCCTTGAAAACCGGTAACGATCACCACGCGACCGGCACTTAAATCGGCACGAATTTTTTGATCGTCAATGCTCTCAATGCGCGCTTTGGTGAACGAGCTGTCGGTCTTGATAGGCACTTGCCAGCCGCTGTAGCTCACCGATTCCATGCCCTCAGCTTGCAGCGCAATCGCCAGCAACGCGCTAGAGGCTTGCTCGCCGGTAGCGGCCAAGGCATCGAGTTCGCGGTTGTAAGAGGCTGTTGCTTTCGCAGGCGCAAGCTCTTTGGCCAAGCCCAGCAAGCGATTGGTCTCGCCGCTCATGGCAGACGGCACGACCACCATCTGATGCCCCGCACGCGCCCATTTGGCCACGCGCTTGGCCACATTGCGAATGCGCTCGGCAGAACCCATCGAGGTGCCACCATATTTATGTACGATCAAAGCCATCTTGTGAGTTTTCAAAGGCTAAACAAGCACTGTTCACACATGCAAACAG
>JANMFP010000307.1:0-2927 GCA_031378135.1 Variovorax sp.
CGGCCATCTTGCGCGCGGCGTGAGCGGAGAATTTGCGCGGCGCTCATGCTGCCCATCAAATCTTTGCTAACCATCCGTATGCCAGCGGATTGGATCTTCTGCTGTGCACTGGATGTGCGCGATTTGCTAGGCCATACAGGCGCTTTTGCCAAGCGAGGCTGAGCGCCGATGACGTGGCTCGAAAACGATGCAGCAGGAATGGGCGGCGAGAAGAAATCCACCACGCTTTGCAGTGGCAAAAGCAACTGACCCAATAGGTTTTGAGAGGATGATGCGACAGGAAAAGCAGAGGCAGAGGCAGAGTTCATGATGCACTCCGCTCACATCATGAATGAATTGCGAATCAGGCCGACAGCCAAACCTTCAATCTCAAACGGCTCGCCGGGCTCGACGATGATGGTTTTGAAATCGGCATTTTCAGGGTGCAGCTCGATGATGTTTTTGTTGCGCTGGAAGCGCTTGACGGTCACGTCTTCCCCAATACGGGCAACGACGATTTGGCCATTTCGCGCATCTTTGGTGGCTTGCACGGCGAGCAAATCGCCATCCATGATGCCGATATCGCGCATGCTCATGCCGCGAACTTTGAGCAAGTAATCTGGCTTATGAGGGAACATGCTGGACTCGACGTAATACGTTTGATCAATATGTTCTTGCGCCAGAATGGGTGAACCTGCGGCCACGCGGCCAATGAGTGGCAAAGCCAATTGCATCAAGCTTTGCAAAGGCAAACCGAATTGCTTGGAGCGCGTTTCATGGATGGCGCGAAGCGTATCGCCCTTGAGCCGAATGCCGCGCGAGGTGCCTTGCAACAGCTCGATAGCGCCTTTGCGATGCAGGGCCTGCAAATGTTCTTCTGCGGCGTTGGCTGATTTGAAGCCAAATTCAGTGGCGATTTCAGCGCGCGTGGGTGGGGCGCCGGTTTTTTCAATCGTGGTTTGAATCAGCGTGAGAATCTGTTGCTGGCGGGCTGTGAGCTTTGGGCTATCAAACATGGCAAACTCCTTGGAGTAAATAAATTGACCGGATGCGCTTCAAGCTGATGGCAACTGCGATTGATAACAGCCTGATTGCGCATCCAGTAACTGGATATTAGCCCAGTTTTTTGGGGATAGCAAGTATTTATAAGAAATTTTTTTGATGAAGCAGCAAATCATTGTTTTGGGCACGGGTGGCACGATCGCTGGCACGGCCTCGAGTAGCAGCGACCACACGGGCTACACCGCTGCTCAGATTGGCATTGCTGCCCTGCTGCAAACCGTGCCGGGCTTGCAAGAAGCGCTCGGAGAAAAAGAGCTGCTGAGTGAGCAAGTGGCACAGCTTGACAGCAAAGACATGGATTTCGCCACGATGCAGCGCTTGGCGCAACGCTGTGCGCATCATTTGTCGCAGCCAGATGTGAAGGGCGTGGTGATCACGCACGGCACGGATACGCTGGAGGAAACGGCGTATTTCCTGCATCGCGTGATGCCGCACGCATTGCAAACTAAACCTATCGTTTTGACGTGTGCGATGCGGCCTGCAACGAGCAGCGAGGCCGATGGGCCGCGCAATATGCGAGATGCGGTGCAAGTTGCCGGGGATGCGAAAGCAGACGGCGTGCTGGTGGTGTGTGCAGGCGATGTGCATCATGCGCTGGCTGTGCAGAAGATTCATACTTACGCGCTCAATGCGTTCTCAAGCGGGGATGTGGCTTTGGGCGAGATGGGTGCGGTGGCGCAGGTGAGAGAGCAAATGCTCTGGAAACCATTTCCTGGCCGTTTTTTAGAGCAAAAAGAGCATCTGGCCGGCAAAGAATATGCGCAGAGTGCTATTGATTTAATAGTGAACAGCTCTCAACCCATTGTTGTATGGCCGCGCGTTGAAATTGTTTTGAACCACGCGCAAGCCAGCGCAAGCGTCGTCAAGGCCTTGCTAGCGGCCTCTACACCGCAAGATCCATTGCAAGGCATCGTCGTTGCTGGAACGGGCAACGCAACAGTGAGCGCATCTCTGCAAAGCGCGCTGGATGAGGCGCAGTCAAAGGGTGTTGAAGTGGTGAAGAGTAGTCGCTGTGCTTGGGGTGGCGTGCATGATGCGAGCCCTTTATCAGCCGTGAAAGCGCGTATCGAGCTTGTACTTCAACTTCTTCTCAAGAGTCTTGCAAATCAGCCAAGCGCTCTTTGATCAAGCGCTGCTGAGCGAGCTTGCTCACCGCATGCGCAGACTCAGCCTTCAAGCGATGATCGCTCCACACCTGCCGCCAGCCGCGTGAGCCATTCTGGCCGTGGCGCAGGCCGAGCATGTGGCGCGCCACCGAATGCCAAGCGGTATCAAACTGCGCTTTGCGGCGCGCCATGTAATCGCACATTTGCGCTTCGATCTCTTCGCGAGAGGGCGCAGGTGTTGATGCATCCCCATAAAATTCTGAGTCCCACTCCGCCATCCAATAGGGGTTGTGATACGCCTCGCGGCCAATCATCACGCCATCCACATGCTTCAAATGCTCATGTACTTCGGCAGTGGTTTTGATGCCGCCGTTGATACAAATCGTGAGCCGCGGAAAATCTTTCTTGAGCTGGTAAACCATCTCGTAGCGCAGCGGGGGAATATCGCGATTCTCTTTGGGCGATAAGCCTTTAAGCCAAGCATTGCGCGCATGCACGAGAAAGACTTCGCAGCCTGCATCGGAGAGCGTGCCGACAAAATCGCGCACGAATTCGTAGCTCTCGGTTTTATCGATGCCAATGCGATGCTTCACGGTGACGGGAATGCTCACCGCATCCTTCATCGCCTTCACGCCATCTGCCACCAGCGCCGCCTCGTTCATCAAGCATGCGCCAAACGCCCCGCGCTGGACGCGCTCGCTCGGGCAGCCGCAATTCAAATTGATTTCGTCGTAACCCCATTGCTCGCCCAATTTCGCCGCCTTGGCCAAATCAGCCGGC
>JANMFP010000437.1:0-6449 GCA_031378135.1 Variovorax sp.
AATCTCAATTTTGCGGGCATACGTATCAGCCTGGCCTTTTTCATCAAACGCCATGACGACTGCCGCAGCGCCATAGCGGCGCAGCAAATTCGCTTGATGCTTGAAGGCTTCAATACCTTCCTTCATCGAAATCGAATTCACAATCCCTTTGCCCTGAATACAACGAAGCCCCGCCTCGATCACGCTCCATTTGCTCGAATCAATCATGATCGGCACGCGAGCAATATCGGGCTCGCTCGCAATCAGCTGGAGGAATTTCACCATCGCGGCCTGGCTGTCGAGCATCGCCTCATCCATATTGATATCGATGATCTGCGCACCGTTTTCCACCTGCTGCCGCGCCACGGCGAGAGCCTGTTCGTATTCGCCGTTCAGAATCATGCGGGCGAAGGCTTTGGAGCCCGTCACGTTGGTGCGCTCGCCAACGTTCACAAACAAAGTGCCCGTGCCAATCTTCACTGGCTCGAGGCCAGATAGCTTCATATCGGGGACAGCGGGTGTTTGTTGGGCATCTACCATGGGACTCACCTGAAGAAAATGTTCAATCGGTGAGCGCGGTTGTGCAATTTGCCTCCAAGCCTGGCAAAACACTTCAAAAGTTTTTGCTGCAACGCTCCTTGGAGGAGTATGATTTTAACTCTATATATTCATCAGCATGTTTAAAAAGCTCTTCTCCCGCACCCCCGACGCCTTCAGCGACACCGAGCAACAAACCGTGCTCGACGAAGAATTACTAGACCGCCTGCGCAAGACAGAGGGCTCAGACAGCGCCGAGCTCGCTGCCGAGCTGCTCGTCGCACCCGACGCCATGATGCGCCTCACGCTCGATGAATCACGCATTGTGGTGAGCTACATGCAGCCTCGCAAATTCCCAGAAGGCACTGTCTTCATCCAAGAAGGCGACAAAAACAACACCGATTACATGGTGCTCGTACTTGATGGCGAAGTCACAGTAGAGAGCATTGTGGTCAGCCGCACCACGCCTGTCACCACCGCCGTGCTCGGCGCGGGCAGCTTGCTGGGCGAGATGGGCATTGTTGATGGCGAGCCCCGCTCGGCCACTTGCACGGCCACCAGCGTCGTGCGCGCCGCCATTTTCACGCGCAGCGCCCTAGAGCAGCTCATCACCGAGCATCCCGCCATCGGCGCTAAATTCATGATGTCGATCTCCTTGCGCATCGCCCAAAGGCTGCGCGACACCGCCGACAAACTCAAACTCTACGCCCAGCTCACGCAAGCCATGCAGCAAGAGATTGACCGGCTGATGCCGACCTGACGCTTGATGCCCCTAACTGGCCGTCAAACCGCGCTCTGAGGCCGAGAGACCAAGGCGCACCAAGCCTTTGGGAATTAAGGCATATTCAAATCGTGAAAGCCCAGATCCAACGACTGCGCAACGCTCTGCGCGCCCAAATCCCCAGCCGGCAAGAGCTGGCAGCGCAGCCTTGGCTCAAACCCGTCGCCGCCCACCTGCTGGATCCCAAACTGTGGACGGCACAACATGAATCCGTCGCGCGTGGGGCAGCCATTGGCGTGTTTTGGGCCTTCGTGATTCCTTTTGCGCAGATTATTTTTGCAGCCGCACATTGTGTTTGGTGGCGTGCCAATATTCCAGTGGCTGCCGCCATCACCTTCATCACCAATCCTTTCACTGTTGGCTTCTGGCTTTATTTGGCTTACAAAGTTGGCTCGCTGGTGATTGATGCGCCGCCACCATCCGCTATCCCTGAGGGAGCAGCGATCAGCCAATGGCTGCTCGCTATCGGCTGGCCTGCGGTATTGGGCATGGGCCTATTTGCAGTTGGCGGCGCCGCTGCCTCTTACATATTGATCAAGGCTGGCTGGCGTGTGCACATTGCTTGGAAAATCCGTCAGCGCAGGCGTACTTGATCGCTCTCACGATAGCCCTTGCCGTCGGCCCCGAGAGCCCGCGACACCGCTGATAAGCTCGGACTCTACGCCCAGCTCACCCAAGCCATGCAGCAAGAGATTGATCGGCTGACGCCGACTTAGACACCAAATAACTCCTAATTCAATAGCGTCTCATTGAGGTTTTATGCCAGCTAGGTGCTAATTTCGCTCTAAATATTGACTATAGGTTTTTAAGCCTGCGCTTTTGTTTAGCCGATTGCACAATTTGATCCATTCTTCTCTCACGCGTACTGGCTTGTTTAGCTTGCGCAAGCCAACGAAGCACATTACGCCGATAAGAAGATGCTTGGTTCTCAAACCACCCGAGAAGATGTGCATCGGTCTGAAGTTGATTTTCAAGATCCGCAGGTAACTGCAGTTGATCAACGTCTAACAGAGACTCCCACAATCCCCGCTCCTTCGCATGAGCTATTGCAGCTAAGCCAGCGGGCGGAACTCGCTGCTCCTCCAACAAGCGCGTTACACGCGCGCGGTAGCTCTGCGTCCAAGCATGGTGACGTCTAGGGGAGATCAACTGCGCTGTGCGATTCGCATCCACTTTACGCCGAACACCATCAATCCAACCAAAACAAAGCAGCTCATCAAGCACATCCCAGCGTGATACATAGGGAGCGCCTGGCTTTTTCAGCCAAGTCAACAGCCAAACGCTAGCATATTGATGACAGTTGGCATGAAGCCAATCATTTAGCGCTTCGACACTTTTTATCTCAATATCAGTTGTCGTCAGAGTCATGGTGATGAGTTACCAGCTGTCTTGGGCGAACAAATGATCCACGCAATCATCTACCCAGGTTTGTGGGTCTTTAAACGGCTGCTGTGTCAGGCCAAGCCGAGCCTTGCCAACTTGTGTTGACTCCCACATACAAAGCAACCATTGAGCAAGCGTATGCGCCGGAACTATCAGCGTAATGAACTTTTTACTCTGTCCTAGCGAGATAATTGCGCTCAATTCATCTAGGCTGCGTTCATAGGTGGCTTTGAAATACAGCTCTGCTAAGCGTTGGTGATGACGTGCTTCCTCGTGCATCAGACGATCAAGATTTAATACTTCGGGGCGATTGAGCAGTGCCAGCAGGTTATACCCATATTGCCGAACACCCATCCAAAACTCTTCTTTGTTTGTGGGTTGCAGATTAATGCCTGCAGCGATGCGATCCGCCTCGCGTTCAATGACCGCCTCCAAGACAGAATGAAGATCGACAAAATGCTTGGCCAACACAGCCTCAGAGACTTTAGCCCTGCGTGCAAGTAAATCCTGGGAGACTGATTGAAAACCCAACGAGAAAAATAATTCGCGAGCTGCAAGAAGTATCTTCTCAACGTTTGGGAATAAATATCCATCAAGTGCAGATGGCTTAGGCGGAGTCGTCATAAAAACCTCTCTTAATCGTGCAATGCTAACTAAAGTAGTAGGAGATTGATGGTTTTGTTTCAGTATCCCATCTGCTAACTGGACTTCTCGGTGAAGCCGCAAAAGAGGTCTTACACGAGACCTTGCCTCCGGATTTAAAATATAGCTATGAGTACCTTAGAAGTCACCCGCGAAGCGCAGTCGCAAGAAAATTACAACCCGCTGGCCAAACAAAAAGCCGCCGCCAAACTCAGCCGCATCCCCATCAAGGTCGAGCAAGGCGAGCTGCTCAAGAAGCCCGATTGGATTCGCGTCAAAGCGGGTAGCCCCTCCACGCGCTTTTACGAAATCAAGCAAATTCTGCGCGAGCACAAGCTGCACACCGTGTGCGAAGAAGCCAGCTGCCCCAACGTTGGCGAATGCTTTGGCAAAGGCACCGCCACCTTCATGATCATGGGCGACAAATGCACCCGCCGCTGCCCGTTTTGCGATGTGGGGCATGGCCGGCCCGATCCGCTCGATGCAGATGAGCCGCTGAACTTGGCCAAAACCATCGCTGCGCTGAAATTGAAATACGTCGTGATCACCAGCGTCGACCGTGACGATTTGCGTGATGGCGGCGCAGGCCACTTCGTCGAATGCATCCGCAAAACCCGCGAGCTTTCCCCGCAAACCACCATCGAAGTCCTCGTGCCCGATTTCCGGGGCCGCGACGATCGCGCTTTGGAAATCTTGCGTGCCGCCCCCCCCGATGTGATGAACCACAACTTAGAAACCGCGCCGCGCCTGTACAAACAAGCCCGCCCCGGCTCTGACTACGCTTTCAGCCTCAATTTGCTCAAGAAATTCAAAGCCCTGCATCCGAAAGTGCCCACCAAGAGCGGCATCATGGTCGGCCTGGGCGAGACGGATGAAGAAATTTTGCAGGTCATGCGCGATATGCGCGAGCACCACATCGACATGCTCACTATCGGCCAATACCTTGCGCCAAGCAACAGCCACCTGCCCGTGAAGCGCTATGTGCACCCCGATACCTTCAAAATGTTTGAAGCCGAGGCCTACAAAATGGGCTTTACCCATGCCGCAGTCGGCGCGATGGTGCGCTCCAGCTACCATGCGGATGTTCAAGCGCATGGCGTGTTGGAAGGTATGAAGCAAGCTCTGGTTTAAGCAAAGTATCTATTCATGGATTGAGAAAAAAGCCAATAATATCAATGGCTTACGCGCAAAGTATCTATTTAGCATCTATTAATTTTGCGAGTCTCTAGGCCATGCAAACTCGCGCCAATTGCACCAATTGCCAACAGTCGCTCAAAGAGATTCAGCTCGAAGGCCATTACGGGCAGAGCGTGGCGGCGGATGTCTGTGGCAATTGCCATCTGGTGTGGTTTGATGCGTTTGAATCAGTGCGCTTGTCGGGCTTGGGTTGGATTGGCCTGCTGCGCGAGATGATGGCAACGCCGCGCGCCGCGCAAACTGTATCGCCCAAAATGAGTTGCGTGCGCTGTAATGGCGCGCTCAAAGCCGTGCGTAACCTCACGCGCTTTGGCCGCACGGCTGCGCTGGAATGCCCGCGCGGGCACGGGCATTTTCAGGGCTTTGCACTGCTGCTGGCAGAGCGCGGCCTCGTGCGCACGCTCACCACCCGCGATCTGGCTACGCTGCAAAAAGAAAAGACCCAACCGAGCTGCCTGAATTGCAGCGCGCCTGCGGATCATGTGCCCACCGAGCTATCCGGCCAAACGCCTGTATGCAGCTATTGCGATACGCCGCTCATGCTGCTGGATTTGCCGCGCCTCACGCAGGCTCTGCTCGTGCGCCATGGTGAAGCGCTAAGGATAGATGCGCCGCGCGAGCAACTGGCAATTGCCTGCGCAGGCTGCGGCCAGCCGCTCGATCCCACGCAAGACTCGCGCTGCGAAGCCTGCGACCATGTGGTGGCGATTCCTAGCTTGGCTGGCGTCAAACCTTTGCTCGATCAGATCGAGCCGATCTTGCGCGATACAAGGCCGCGCCAAGCGCTGCCTTGGGGCGAAAAGCTCGCTCGCCAAAGAGGTGATGCCAGCGCCACGCAATTGCATCGCTGGATGAGGCATGCGCGTGATATTTTTTCGTCTGGCAGCAGCTCCCATTACGGTGATGCACAAAAAATACGGAATGCAATTGGCCTCATGTTGTTGCTACTCTTCCTCTACTGGTTATTCGGATAAGCCAGGATGAAAAAATTCTGGTGGCTTGCAGCTGCCACCACGCTGGTGGTGACTTCGTTTTCCATGTTCGGCCCGGTATTGGCCGTCTTGCTACAGCAAAGCGGCATGGGCGTGGCCAAGGTGGGGGCGTTTGCGATGATTCCGTTTGCTTGCGTAGCGCTCTTGATTCCGGTGATGCCGCGTATTTTTGCGCGTTTTGGCATCGGGCGGGTGTATTTGCTGGGCATGGTGCTGGAGTCGGTCTGTACCTTGGGCTACATCGCTTTTTTTGATTCGCCGGATGCATTTGCATGGTGGTGCGCGAGCGCGGTGGCGGGCGGCATTGGAGCGGCGGCGGTGTGGAATGCAACCGAAGCTTTGCTCGCTGAGCATGCGCCGCAAGACAAAAGAGGCCAGGTGATGGGGCTGTATCAAACCGCACTGGGCGCGGCACTGGCGGCTGGCCCCTTCGTGCCCGCGCTGCTGGGCTGGCAGCCGAAGACCACCTTGATCGCTGCGGCCATTGTGCAGTTTGCAGCGCTTGGCATTGCTCTGCGCCTAAAGCTCACGCAAGCCGCACACACCGCTGCGCCCGATGCTGGGCACAAGCAAATCGGCAGCACCTGGCAAGCCGTGCAGCTCGTGCCCGCGCTGGTGCTCATTGCATTTGCGGGCGGCGTGTTTGAGGCGGGTTTGAGTAGCATCAGCGCGGCCAATGGCGCATCGCTTGGCCTCACGCTGGCGCAAGCATCGAGCATCGTGGGCGCACTAGGCGTGGGCAGCTTTGTATTCCAATACCCCGCAGGTTTGGCCGCCGATCGTTTTGCGCCGCAACGCGTGTTTGGCGTGGCGGGCGCGTTGCTGCTCGTGGCCAGCATCGCCTTCGCGGCATCCGCACAATTGACTTGGCTGCTCTATGCCACCGCCGTGATCTGGGGCGGCATCGGCGGCGCGCTCTACACGCTCACCATGATCCG
>JANMFP010000440.1:0-1527 GCA_031378135.1 Variovorax sp.
CAATTTCCCCACGCCCCATTGGGAGCGCGAAGCCAAGATTTATTGGGAGCAAAAAGTCAAGCGAGATCCGCGCCGCTGGCCAGGCCCCAAGCCTTTGTCTGAGCCTGAATCAAAATTTTTGCACGATGAGATGGAGCGCTTCAAGCCGCATCTGATCGTTAGCATCCATGCGCCCTACGGCGTGCTTGATTTCGATGGCCCTACCACACCGCCTGCCAAGCTCGGGAGGCTGTATCTCGATCAAGTGGGCATCTTCCCCGGCAGCTTAGGCAATTACGGCGGCGTACACAAAGGCATGCCGGTGGTGACGATTGAGCTGCCCAGTGCGTTTCGTACACCACTCAACTCTGAAATGCGTCAAATGTGGCTCGATCTGCTGCGCTGGATGAGTGAGCGGTTGCCAACCCAACGCTGACGCAATATTGACACTTTGCTGAGGAATCAGCTTTTTGGTCGCTGTGTACTCTCGCAAACCCGATGGGCAACTGCGATTTACTGCACCAAAATCGAGATGTTCTTAGGAGTAACTTTGTGAAACATCAGCTCACCCACCTGCTCGCGCTCAGCGCCTTGGCTTGGCATGCCATCAGTGGTGTACCAGCCATCGCGCAAAGTCAAACTTTCAAAATCGGCGTGATCGGCCCCTTCACAGGCGCGTCGGCCGATTTCGGTATTCCCATGCTCAACGGCATCAAGCTTGCTGTGGATGAAATCAACGCCGTGGGCGGCTACCTTGGCAAGCCTTTGGAGCTTGTGATCAAAGACGATAAAGCCAATCCCGACGAGGGCCTCAAGCAATCGCAAGCGTTGATGGCTGAGAAGGTCAGCGTCGTGGTGGGCTTTTGCAATACTGGCGTGGCTGCAAAATCTCTCGATGTGTTTCAAACCGCACAAGTGCCGCTCATCATCCCTTGCTCCACAGGCTCGCCACTTACCGCCAAATTCCCTGCGCCACAAAGTTTTATTTTCCGCAGCTCCGCCAAAGATGCAATTCAAGCGCCGTTTGTGGTGGAAGACATCGTCAAACGTGGCTGGAGCAAAATCGCTATCTTTGCCGATAAAACAGGCTATGGCGAGGCAGGTTTGCAAGATGTGCTCAAAGCGCTGGATGCGAAGAAACTCAAGCCCGTGCATGTGGCGCGCTTCGATGTCGGCGTGAAAGATCTGAGTGAGGAAATGAAAGCCGCTAAAGCGGCGGGTGCAGAAGTGATCTTCAGTTACACCGTGGGCCCAGAAAATGCAGTGATCGCTAAATCCAAGCAAGCCATCGGCTGGAAAGTAACGCAAGTCGGTGCATGGCCGTTGTCTTTTCCCTTCTTCATCGATGGCGGCAAGGAGGCTGCTGAAGGCGCGCTGATGGCGCAAACCTTCATCGCCGAGCCCAGCAACGAGCGCCGCGCCTCCTTCCTCACGGCCTACGCGCGCAAGTACAAAGAAAAGAAAATCACCGTGCCGATGGCCGCTGCGCAAGGCTACGACGCGATGTACATCTTGATGTATTCGATGTTCAATATTCGCGATGGCAAC
>JANMFP010000457.1:0-3300 GCA_031378135.1 Variovorax sp.
CGCCTTGCGTCGCCCAGAGATTGCAGATGGCATCGCCTAGGGCAGCCTGCCGGCCATGACCCACATGCAGCGGCCCGGTGGGATTGGCCGAGACGAACTCGACCATCATTTTCTTGCCCGTCGCTTTTTGGAAACCGTAGCGGCTAGTCTGCGCCAACACCTCGCGCACGACTTCTTGCTTGGCCTGCGGCTTCAAACGAATATTGATAAAGCCTGGGCCTGCGATTTCAATCTCACTCGTCCATTTGGCAAATTGCTCATTCTTCAGGAGCGATTCTCGCAAGTTGGAAGCCAGCTCTCGCGGGTTTTTCTTTAAATTCTTAGCGAGCTGCATCGCCGCCGTGCAAGCAAAATCGCCATGCTCTGCCACTTTGGGCGATTCAAATGCGGCCTTCTCGCCCGCGCCTGGGCAGAGTGCTTCTAGCTCAGCGGCCAAAGCGGCCAATAATTCTTTTTTGACAGATTGCATGCTGTGATTTTAAAGGGCGCTACGTGTGACGCTTGATTTTGCTATTAATTGACTATTTTTAAGCGTTTTGGTGAGGTAGCCGGCGTATTTGTTACGTGTAGTGCTATCAAATAAAGAGCATTATGAAGCCGGAGGATGCGCAATCCGATCCTCTCCGAGCATCGTCACCTCACGCTCTTGCGCCATCAGCTCTTCTAACTGCTGCCGCCCCGCCTTGGCAAGACTGATCAAGCGTTCTTCATCTTTATGGTGTGGCCACGTGGCATCAATTTGCGCAAGATTGTGGGTGCGGAAGCGCTGTGCGTTCATATGCGCGTCAGACAAGGAGAGCCCGAGCGCTTGCAAAGTGTCTTCGGCTGAGAGCAGCGCGGATTCAAAGGTTTCGCGCTGAATGAGCGTCACGCCTCGGGAGCGCAGCTCGTAGTAGTGCTGCACATTTCTCGCTCGAACAATCAATTTCAATGTCGGAAAATGCGCTTTGCAAATGTCCACAATCTCAAGGCTTTGCTCCACGCTATCGACTGCCACCACCAATACCTTTGCCGTGCCAGCGCCCGCAGTGCGCAACAAATCGAGCCGCGTGGCATCGCCATAAAAAGCGCGGTAGCCAAAGCGCATCAGGCCTTGCACTTGTTCAGGATCATGATCGAGCACGGTGGCTTTGTAGCCCGAAGCCGCGAGCACGCGCAGGATGATTTGGCCATAGCGCCCAATGCCCGCCACGATGATTGGTGCATGCTGTTCTTCGCTGATCTCGGGCACATCTGGCTTGCCGCAATGGGCGAAGCGCGGCATGAGGAATTTATCCATGAGCACGAGCAGCAAAGGTGAAAGTAACATCGACAGCGCCACCGCGCCCACCAGCAACGAGCCCGTTTGCGCATCGAAAATTTTCAGGCCCGCCGCCTGCTGAAACACCACAAAAGCAAACTCGCCGCCTTGCGCCAGCATCAAGGTAAATAACGGCCGCTCTTGATACGACAGCCCCATCTTCTTGGCCAAAAAGTAAATCACAGCGGCCTTAAGCCCCATGAAAACAATCACCAAAGCCGCCATGAGCAGCGGGAATTTCATCAGCACACCGAAATCGATGCTCATGCCCACCGCCATGAAAAATAGCCCAAGCAACAGGCCTTTGAAAGGCTCAATATCCGTTTCCAGCTCGCGCCGGTATTCGCTCTCCGCCAGCAACACGCCGGCGAGAAATGCGCCGAGCGCCATCGAGAGCCCAATAAATTGCATCAGCGCCGCAATCGCCACCACCAACAAAAGCGCGGCGGCTGTAAAAATTTCTGGTGTCTTACTGCCTGCAATCCAGCGCAGAGCTTTTCGCAGCAGCAAGCGGCCGCCAATGATGATCGCAGCGATCACGCCAATCGCTTTGCCCGCTTCCAACCAAGCATTGCCCCCGCTCGCATCGCCCGACACCGCCAACAAAGGCAGCAAAGCCAAAATCGGAATCGCAGCCACGTCTTGAAACAGCAAAATTGAAAACGCGGCCTGCCCGCCTGGCGTAGGCAATTGATTTCGCTCGCCGAGCACTTGCAGCGCAATCGCTGTAGACGACAGCGCCAAGCCCAGCGATGCCACCAGCGCCACTTTCCACGAAAAATTCAAGCCTAACGCCGCCATAGCCGGCATAGATAAAGCACTAAATGCTATGAATAAAATAGCAAAACAGGCAAATACCTGTGCCGAACCCCAACCAAAAATCGGCCGGCGCATCGCCCACAATCGGCTCGGCTCCAGCTCCAAGCCCACGAGAAACAGCATCAGCACCACGCCAAATTCGGCGAAGTGCAGGATGCTGTTGACATCGCTCACCAAACCCATTCCCCAAGGGCCGATGATGATGCCTGCGGCGAGATAGCCAATGATCGAGCCTAAGCCAAGCGCTTTGGCAATCGGCACAGCAGCCACAGCCGCGGCGAGGAAAACAAGAGAATTATTCAGCCAAGAGGAATGTTCCATGCTGCTAGGCTAGCACATGGCTGAACAACTTAATGAGCCGCTTTCTTCCAGGCTGCCAGTGTTGCTGCGGCATCGCCGCGCTGTTCGGCCAGAAAGGCCAAATTGCGCCACGCGCTGCGCTTTAAATTTTCATCACCCAAATGCGCAGCGCAGCCGCTCAGCAACTGCTGCGCCTTGCCCCAGAGTTGGCGATGCAAACAAGCCATGCCAGCGAGGTATTGCAAGCGTGTGTCGTGTGGCAATTGGCGCTGCGCGGTTTCGATTTTTGCGAGCCAAGCGTGGTTCACTTGCACGTCTTCTGTGGCCCTATCCGATGAAAAACTTGCCTCGAGCGCGCGCACCACGCGAATCTGCGCAGATTCTTGCAGCTGCGGATAGCGCTGCCAAATGGGCTCCAGCCATGTTCGCGCGCGTTCATGCAGCTCTGGCGCATCGGGCGAGCCGGCAGACAGGTTGATCAAGCGCGTGGCCGCATGGGTGGCCACTTCGGGCTGGTTGCGCTCAGCATCCGTTAAAGCATGCCAAGCCCGGCTGAGTTGATCGGCATCGTGTGCTTCGCTCAAACTGCTCACTGCCAAACTGCGAATCATGCTTTGCGCCGCTTGGGCTGAGAAGCCGCCATGCTTGGCCAGCAGGCGTGCTGTCTCCAGAGCCTCACTTTGCTGGCGCGCTTGCTGCAAAGCGCGCAGCTTCAGGCGCAGAGCCAAAGTGCGCCGCTGCGCGCCTTGCGAAAGCGTAGCAAGCCGCTTGAGCGAGGTGGAAGGATCATGCTCATCAAGCATCCAACGGGCGCTGCGCAGAACAGCACCTTCTTTGAAATGCTGAGCGCTTTTGGGCAGCTGCACATCCAGCGCAGCTTG
>JANMFP010000483.1:0-2125 GCA_031378135.1 Variovorax sp.
GCGGCCTCCGGGCGCGTAGTCTGGCCAGTTGGAGAATTTACCGGGATCTTGTGGGTCAGATCGGTCGCCTGCTGTCTCGCCAGGGTGCTGCACGTTGATGAACAGGGTTTTGCCGTCGGGTGTCCACGTTGCGCCCGTGACTTCGCTGTTGGTGGGGGCGGTGAGGAAGCGCTTGGTTTGGCCGCTGGCTGCATCATGGATGAGCATTTGGTTGTTGCCAAGCTTGGTGAATTCGCCTTTGTACATTTGGCTGGCATGCATGTCGGTTTGAATCCAAAGGCGGCCTGCGGCATCAAAAGCAATGCCATCGGGGCAGCCGAAAAGATCGCCCTTCAAATTGCCTTTGGCCTCGGCTCTCTCTGATGCGGGGTCGCCGGCAAAGAGCAGGTGATTCCACTCGAATGCGGTGCGGTCAAAATCGCCGGCTTCTTTCCAGCGGATGATGTGGCCATGTTGGTTGCTATTGCGCGGGTTGGCAGCATCTGCTGCGGGCTGCCCTGCCGTGCCTCTTGAGCTGTTGTTGGTCAGCGTGCAATAGACCCAGCCAGATTTGGGATCAATCGCGAGCCACTCGGGGCGGTCCATTTTTGTGCCGCCGAGCAGGTCGCTTGCTTGGCGGGCTTTGATACACACTTCGCCCTGATCAGCAAAGCCGTTGGCGGCTGTTAAACCGCCCTGTCCGTGCACCAAAGGCAGCCATGTGCCTTTGCCGTCTGCATTGAATTTGGCCACATAGAGTGTGCCGTGATCAAGCAATTCGCGGTTGGCTTGCGCTTGTGTCATGCCATTGCCAGCTTGCTTAATCGCATCGCGGCTCACGAATTTGTAAATGTATTCGTTGCGGGCATCTTCGCCGCTGTAGACCACGGCTTTGCCTTCTTTGGTGACTGCCACCCAAGCACCTTCGTGCGCGGCGCGGCCGAGAGCGGTGCGTTTGATGGGCGTGCTGGTTGGGTCCATCGGATCGACTTCTACGACCCAGCCGAAGCGATTCGGTTCATTAGGCGTTTGACTGATATCAAAGCGGGCGTCGTGCTTTTCCCAGCCGAAGAAAGATTCTTTGACCAAACCCCAGCGCTGTTGATGGGCATCTTTCGCGTCTGTGTTGCCGAAGTAGAAGCGGAAGTTTTCTTCGCCAGAGAGATACGTGCCCCAAGGCGTTTTGCCACTGGCGCAGTTGTTGATCGTGCCCAGAATGGTTTCGCCGCGCGGATCGGCTACGGTGCGCATGAGCGCGTGGCCTTTGCAGGGGCCTTGGATGGCAAAAGGCGTGTTGGCTGTGAAGCGGCGGGCGTAGCGGCTGGGCGCACCATCTGCCAATCTTTGCCCTCATCCGTCACCTCAATCACGCTGATGCCATGCGCGGCTTGGGATTTGCGCACTTTCTCAGCGCTCCAATTTGTCGTGCCGCTGGTGTGCAAGAGGCCGTCGTCCACGTATTCATGGTTCATCACGAGCAAGCCGCGTTTACTGTTGTCTAAACTGTAAAAATGAAGACCATCGTGGTGCATGCCCATTTGCGCGGCTTGCTCAGCAGCGCTGTTGCTGCCATCGGTTTTGAAGGCGGGCATGTTGCCCGTGATGCCGACAGCCTCGCCCCAAGGCGCGAGCGCTTTGGCGCGATAGCCTTCGGGGACGACGAGTTTGTCTGATGCGTCTATCGGGATGGGTTTGAAGCTGATGGCGGCATCCATCGCTGCTTTGGCCGAGGCCTGTGAAGCGGGCGTTTGTGCGCAGGCGGGGAGCAGGGTGCTGAGCGCGAGTGCGCCCGATGCACCTAAAAATAAGCGGCGCTCTGGGCGGCTTACTTCATGAATGCTGAGATTGGAGGAGCAATTGCTGCTCTCCATCGTGCTGAAATCTTTGGCCATGGTTTGTCTCCTGTTCGTATTCGTTATCTTAGCGCTGTTGGGGTTTTGGTCTGAGGCAACCGCCTGTGATGATGCTGTCCCACGCAGCGACATAAAGGGGGAATTCGGTCGTAGCCCGAAGGAGGACAGTCGCGAAGTGGGATAGCGTCAGCGCAGGCGGTTGCCGCAGACCAACTTGTAGCGACGTGGGGAAATCCTGTCAGACCGCGGCAAGGCAAGTCGCCATAATCAATGGTGATTTGAAAAAAGCCAAC
>JANMFP010000500.1:0-5131 GCA_031378135.1 Variovorax sp.
TGCAAATCCAAGGCGCGATGCGACATGGCGCGGTGCAAATAAATTGTCACGGCACTGATTGTGATGTGCGTGGTGAACAAGGTGTAGAGCACGATTTGCCACCAAGCGGCCTCGCTTAGGCCGTGGGCAAACCACTGAATCAACGCTTGCATGATGGAGCTGTCTAAAAACTGCATAGTCTCTCAATGTTGAGTTGTCAAAATATGTGTTTGATTTTACCCTGCCAAGCTTGCAAAAGCCGCCTCTGCAGCCTAAGCCCCTTTAAAGCCGAGGTACTGTGTTTATACACCAATACTATCAATTAAATAGCACTTCGAGCTTGTTTTACGCCGGCTAACAGCCGATTCGCCTACATTTTTTGCTCGAAACGCGCGACCAGCGACGCATGCTGTGCAGGCCATTTCTCAAGCAGCGAGGGCTGCCCAGTGAACACCTGCTGCAAAAACGCCAAAGTGAGCTCGCGCGTGGCTTTTTTGACTTGTGGATTGAGCACCTCACCGCCTGTACCCAAGCGGTCAGTAAACATGCTGTGGCTGCCACCCGTGAATACGGCGAGCATCTTGCCCGGCTCGCTGCGTGCACCGTCGCTTGTGGCCTCATAAACGGCAACGCGGTCTTTGGCCGATGAGTAGTAGCCTGGTATTTTGATGTCATCACCTGTGGCGGTGATGTGCAAACTGGGCACGCGGATGCTGCCCACGATTTGCTTGGGATCACCTTCACCATAAAACGGCGGCGCACTGATGATCACAGCCGCTTTGATGCGCGGATCAGAAAAATCCATGGTTTTCCCTTCGCGCTGTACACGCGCGCCAGCCAACAGCATCGTGGTGTTGGCCCCATAGGAATGGCCAGCGGCTGCGATATGCTGCGCATCCAAGCGCTGGGACAGCTGTGCATCCGCGAGTACTTGGGTCAGCGCAAAGCGCATGTCTTTGGTGCGGTCAATCGCTTCGGTTTCTTTAGCGGCATCTTGCAGGCGCCCCACCATTTGTATTGGGTTGCCAAACCACAAGCTTCTATCACTGCCCACATGCTGCACATGCATCGCGGCCATGCCGTTGGCGGCGAGGTATTTGCCGATGTAACTGTAACCCTCGCGCGAGCCGCCAATGCCGTGAGAGAAGATCACCAGCGGCACTTTGCTCGTCATGCCAGTGGGCAAATACAGCCTTGCGGGCACGACTCTTTGGCGCGTGGCGTCCGTCCATTGCACATCGCGTACTTCGTGAGTGTCTGCTTGCGGCATGCCTACCGCAGCTGCTAGGGCAAGACCGCGATGCTCACTGCGACTGTCCCAAGCCTGCTGTTGGGCGCTATTGGCGCAGCCAAGGAGGGGCAGAGTGGCTGCTGCAACGAGCGCCGCTGTGAAGAAACGTTTTTGTGAAAAGCGTTTTGGCAAGGAAATAGACATGGCGGAGAAAAGATTGGAGTTGCGCTTACTGACTCTTAAGCATGCATCTAAGTTCCAATATCAACACTTCAAGCCCCGCTGTTGGATTTGCCGCCTTTATTTCGCTGAATTGGCATCCGCGGGCAGCGGTTTGATCGCGCCGCAATTTGCGCCCAAGAATTTGCCTGTGGTTTGAATATCCATGGTTTCTTTTTTGCCGCGTTGCAAGGTGTTGAATCGCATCTTTCCGTTGTAATTGTCTGCGTTGGCAAACACAATCTGGCCTTCGCCATCGCCCGGTGGGTTGGTGCATTGAAAGCTGAAATTGTGCGCTGCGCCATTTTGAGAAAATTTATAGGTGCAGCCTTGGCGTTGCTCCATCGGTGGGCGACTGGCCATCTCGGGCGATATACACACCTTCATCGCGGTAGCGCCACCTGCCGCCGGGCTCATGCTGATGCCCTGCTTGGCCATCATCTCCTCCATTTGCTTGCGCTGCGCAGGTGGCATGGAGGCCATCATCTTTTGAGCTTCTTCCATTTGCTGGGTCAATTGCGGGTTGGTCGGCGATGACATCTTGCTGGTGATCTCCCAAAGACCAGGTTTGGTGTTGCTTTGAGCGAAAGCCGCACTTGATAAACCCAACACCATCGTGACGATTAATCCACGCATCTTGCTTCTCCTCGGATGTAAAGTTGCATTCTCACCCAAGCGCATGCTGTTTGCCAAGTGATGTACGAAGCGACAAGTGTGATGAAATCACGGCATGAGCCTCTTTTTACCTATTGCCATCACCCCCGGCGACCCTGCCGGCATCGGCCCTGAGATTGTGGCTAAAGCATTCCGCGATGCGCCTGATGTGATGGCGGGCTGCTTCGTGCTCGGCGATTTGGCGTTGATGCAGCGGGCAGCGGCGTTGGCTGGCGGCATTTCGGTACGCCCTTTGACTGCTTTGAACGATGTCAAAGCCAGCCCTGCCACGGATCTTCCAGTTTTCGGTTTACTATCAAAAGATGAGCGCGTTGCGCAGATTCCATGCCGGCAAGTGAACGATTTAGCTGGAAAATTCTCCGCACAATGCGTGCGCGAGGCCACTCGTATGGCGCTACGCGGCGTAGTGGCCGCCATCGTAACAGCACCGATTCACAAAGAGGCTTGGGTACTGGCAGGCGTAGGCTTCCCCGGCCACACCGAACTGTTGCAACACGAAGCCGCTACGTTTGCAGGCTTATCGATTGAGCAGATGCCCGTGCGCATGATGCTGGCCAATGATGAGCTGCGCACTGTGCTGGTGAGCATTCATGTGAGCTTGCGCGAAGCCATTGAGCGCGTGACATTGACCAACGTGCTGCAAACGATTCAGATTGCGCACGCCTCACTGTCGCAAAGCCTTGGCCACGCCCCGCGTATTGCAGTCGCGGGCTTGAACCCGCATGCAGGCGAAGGCGGCCTATTCGGCAGCGAAGAGATCGAGCACATCTTGCCCGCCATTGAAGCCGCCCAGAGCCAAGGCATCGACGCCAAAGGCCCCTACCCGTCCGACACCATCTTCATGCAAGCGCGTGGCTTCAGAAGGTTTGACGCGGTAATTGCGATGTACCACGATCAAGGCCTCATCCCAGTGAAATACCTCGGCGTTGAAAAAGGTGTGAACGTGACGCTCGGCCTGCACAACGGCCAAGGCCGCGCACTGCTAAGAACCAGCCCCGACCATGGCACGGCATTTGATATTGCAGGGAGTGGCATTGCAGATGCCAGCAGCATGATTGAAGCGGTGCGACAAGCCAAGGCTATGATCTTGTAGCCTTTACGCTAAGCGTTGCCACTACATCGGCGGGTGCATCACTTCCTGCGTCAACCGATCCAAATTCTGCTCATTCGCAGGCTCGATGATGTGCGCCACCTTGCGCGCAAACTCTTCGCTTTCAAGCACCTGCTCCCAAGCCACCCGCGTGCCCGCCTCAGTGGTTGCCAGCGTGATGCTGAGGCGAAACTTTGGCTCAGGAATATGCCTGATCACCACTTTATGCGGCGCGGCAATCTCTTCAAAAACATTCTCATTCTCGTAATCCGTGCCGCCGGGCCCATGCATGGTGAACACCCAGCGCCCACCGGGCTTGAACTCGCAGACATGAAACGTATTCGTAAACCCCGCAGGCCCCCACCAGCGCGCTAGGCGCTCAGGATGACTGATCGCAGCAAAAACTTGACGCATGGGCGCTGCAATTTCACGCGAGGTATTGAAGGTGTGCATATCGATAATTTCTCCGCGCTTCAGAGTGTTTTGGCCAAAGCTTCGAGCTGATCAGCGGCAATCCCCCAGCCTTCATGAAAGCCCATCTTCATATGCTCAGTCATGTCAGCTTCGTTCCAGTGATGCACGCGGGCGATGTAATGCGTCTGCCCGTTCGGTGCATCGGCCAGCATAATCTCGCCGACCATGAAGGCTTTGCCCGATGGAATCCAAGCGCTGGTGAATGCATCGGTGAACACGATTCGCCTTCCTTCTTCCAAGGCGAGGTACACGAATTGGTTGAGATGAGATTCACCATTCGGCCCACACATGGTCATACTGCTTGCGCCGCCTGTGCGCAGATCAAGCGCCACATCTTTCACATACCATGGCTTAGGGCAAAACCATGTTGGCATGAGAGCAGCCTGCGTCCAGCATTGCCAGATGGCATTGCGCGGCGCGGCGAGTGTGCGCTCTAGGGTAAGGGTGAAAGGGGAAGTTGCTGGATTCATTATTTACTCCTATTTCAATAGCACTCTGCGCAGTATTTATGCCGGCTAGGTGCTGATTTCCTTTAAAAATTAGCCCTACGGGCCATCTATACCGAGCATCAAACCGCCATGCATTACCTTCTGACCCCATTGGGCGGCAGCGGCATCGGATGATTTTGACTGGGGCTTTCATCAAAGCGCATCACCATCACGGTTTTTGCGTTACTCGCGGTTTGATAAAAAGCAATGGCTTCATCGGCGCGGCCACCGAACATTAAATGCGGCTCGACTCTCATGGCGTTCTCCTGATAGAAAAATGACTATTTAGCCCGCACTACCCTTTGCAGGCACATGCTTGAGCCATTGCTTGAGGATGGCTGTGAGCTGCACGCGCTTGGCAGCGACAAAGCGCACAGTGGGAAAGCTGATAGAGGCACGGTCCGGGCCGAGCCATGTTAACAGCGCGTCTGGATCAGCGATAGCGACTGTTGGCATGATCTGCTTTTTCGCACCCAGGTGCAAGATGAGTTGAAGCGGCGGCTTGCCACTGAACCGCATCGTGGCGAAATGCTCTGTCGTGTAAAAGCTGGGTGCATTCCATTTGATTGATTCGCAGATACAGCGGTCTGCCAGCAAGATGAGTTTGCGCAGCGTCATCACATCTTCAAGAAAAGGATGCTGAAGGCGGGCGATGTAGCCATCGACACTCTCAAATACTGGCATGACAGCTCTTTTATCGATCAGTTTGGAATATTCGGTTCGACCAATCGCGCCAAGTTGAGCAGAGACTCTTGCCAGCCCAGATAACAGGCTTCGGCGGGAATCATTTCGGGGATACCGCTCTGGGTGATGCTGATCTCAGTGCCCACCGAAACCGCTTTGATCGTGACGCGCGTGGTCATCTCGCCGGGGAGATGGGGGTTGTCGAACTTGGCGGTGTAGGCGATAGTTTCGTTTTCTTTCAGCTCGACATAATTGCCGCCAAAGAACATCTCATTGCCTGTAGTGAAATTG
>JANMFP010000519.1:0-14818 GCA_031378135.1 Variovorax sp.
GTTCATTGCGCAAAGCGAAGCAGATCGCGCGCGCGCCTTGGTGAACACTTCGGGTGAAAGCTTGAAATCCACCCAAGCGCAGTTGGCTGTGACAAATGCACAAGTGAAATCTGCACAAGCGAATGTGGCGCAGCGCGATGCAGCGCTCTCACAAGCGCGCATTGATTTACAGCGCACGAAGATCACCTCGCCTGTGAACGGCATCGTGATCAAACGCGCTATTGAAAAAGGGCAAACTGTGGCGGCCAGCCTGCAATCGCCCGAGCTGTTTGTGATCGCGCAAAACCTCTCAGACATGCAGGTGGATGCCAGCATTGACGAAGCCGATGTGAGCCGCATTCGAGCTGGGCAGCGCGCGACGTTTACCGTTGATGCCTTCCCTGGTCAAACCTTTGAAGGCGAGGTGCGCCAAGTGCGCAAGGCGGCGCAAAATGTGGCCAACGTGGTGACTTATATTGCCGTGGTGGGTTTTACGAATACGGCTGGCCGCTTGCTACCGGGCATGACGGCGAATGTGCGTGTGGTGACTGAGAGCCGAGAGAATGTGCTCAAGATTCCCAATTCGGCGCTGCGGGTGCGGATTGCGGGAGTAGAACCTGCAGCAGCAGGCGCGTCGGCTCCAGCGGCTCCAAGCTCAGCGCCTAAGACGGGGCGTAACGGTTTCAGCTTCTTCAGCGAAGCAGTGGCGCAACCAGCGGGCGGCGGTGGTGGTGGCGGTTTTGCAGCGCAGCGTGAGCGTTTGATTTCTGAATTGCAATTGACGGCTGATCAGCAAAACAAACTCGATGCGATTCAGGCCGAGATGCGTCCCAAATTCATGGCGATGCGAGATATGGATGAGGCCGAGCGCCAAGGCGCGCGAGAGAAAATCACCGCCGAGATGCGCAGCAAAATCTCTGGGATGCTCACACCCGAGCAGCGCAAGAAATACCAAGAAATGATTGCCAATGCACCGCCACCCGGATCATCGCCCGGTGGCAGCGGTCGCCCGCCAAATGCTGGCGCTCCTCCTTCACCCAAAGGCAATACTCCTAATTCAATAGCACCCCGCGCAGATTCTATGCCGGCTACTGGCCAAAAACCCTCTCAAAACAGTGTGGCAGGGGTTGTTGGAAGCGTTGCAGCGCCGAATTCACCCGCATCATCGCCAGCAGCATCTTCAGCACCACAAGGCAGTGCGCCAGCAGCAGGAGGTGGGGGTAGTGGCGGTGGCGGGCCTCTGGGCGAATTCCGCAATCGCATCGTGAGCGAGCTGCAGCTCAGCGCCGATCAGCAGCAAAAGCTCGATGCTCTGTTCACCGAGACGCGACCTAAGTTCGCCGCTATGCGCGATGCCACGCCAGAAGATCGCCCCAAGGTGCGCGAGCGCATCATGAGTGAGCTGCGCGCGAAGGTCAATGATTTCTTGACGCCTGAGCAGAAGACGAAATATGCCGCGCTGCAAGCAGAAATGGGCAGTCGCACCAGCTCTCGCGGCCGCATTTATTTGCTTGATAGCCAAGGCAAACCTGTGGCTTATAACGTGCGTTTGGGCATCACTGACGGCACGAGCACTGAGCTCATCCTCGTGCCCAATTCGCCGAACGCTGAGGTCTTCAAAGAAGGTGCTTTGGTGATCACCGGTGTGAGCGGTGGCGCGTCAAGCGGTGCTAAGCCTGGCGCACCTTCTGGCCCACGCTTGCCGTTCTAAGTTTTTTAAATCTCTGCCATGGCCCTGATCGAAGCGCGTGCGCTCACCAAAACCTACGTGATGGGTGATCAAACCGTGCATGCTTTGCGCGGCGTGTCGCTCGATATTTCAGAGGGCGAATTCGTCGCCATCATGGGCGCATCAGGCTCGGGAAAATCCACGCTCATGAATATTTTGGGCTGCCTTGATTTGCCTTCGCAGGGGGAATACCGCTTGGCCGGCGAGAGCGTCGAAGGTCTCCAAGCCGACGATCTCGCTTCCATCCGCAATCGCCGCATCGGCTTCGTCTTCCAGCAATTCAATTTATTGCCGCGCACGAGCGCCTTGGAAAATGTTGAGCTACCTATGGTCTATGCCGGTATCAAAACCGATGCGCGGCGCGAAAAAGCCAAAGCCGCTTTGCAACGCGTAGGCCTCGGCGAGCGCATGGGGCATACGCCTGCTGAGCTCTCAGGCGGCCAACAGCAGCGCGTGGCGATTGCGCGTGCGCTTGTGAACAATCCCCTACTCATCTTGGCCGATGAGCCCACCGGCGCACTCGACAGCCAAACCAGTGAAGACATCATGCAACTCCTGACTGAACTCAACCAGCATGGCATGACGGTCGTGCTCGTGACGCATGAGCACGATGTGGCTGCGTGGGCTCGCAGGCGTATCGTGTTTCGCGATGGGCAGATGGTGGAAGACGTCGCGCAATGAAAGACATCCAACACTACATGCGCGAAGGCACGTTGCGCCTGCCCAGCCTGCCGCCGCTCTCGCTCTACATTCACTTGCCTTGGTGTTTGAAGAAATGCCCGTATTGCGATTTCAATTCGCATGAAATGTCGGGTGGTATGAACCAAGACATCGAGCAGCGCTACATTCAGGCGTTGATTGCAGATTTAGAAATGAGTTTGCCGCTGATTTGGGGGCGCACAGTACACAGCATTTTCATCGGTGGCGGCACGCCGAGTTTGTTTGCGCCGAGCAGCATTGATCAGCTTCTAGCGGCGGTGCGGGCGCGAGTGCGCCTAGCAGCCGGTTGCGAGATCACGTTAGAGGCCAACCCCGGCACATTCGAACGCGACCGCTTCAAAGCCTTCCGTCAAGCGGGCGTCACGCGCTTGTCCATCGGTGTGCAAAGTTTCAACGATGCGCACCTTAAAACATTAGGCCGTGTGCACAACAGCGCCCAAGCCCATGCTGCGATCGAAGAAGCTGCAATGAATTTCGATGCATTCAACATCGATGTGATGTATGCCTTGCCCGGCCAAACGCTGGAGCAATGTACGCAAGATATTCAAACAGCACTCAGCGTCAAGCCGCCGCACATCAGCATTTATCACCTCACAATTGAGCCCAACACTTACTTCGCCAAATTCACGCCGAAGAATTTACCCGTGGATGACGATGCATATGACATGCTTGATCGCATCATCGAGCTCACCACTGCGCAAGGCCTAGAGCGTTACGAAATCTCAGCATTCGCCAAACCAAATAAGCGCAGCGTTCACAACACCAACTACTGGCAATTTGGCGACTATCTCGGTATCGGCGCTGGCGCGCATGGCAAGCTCAGCTTTGCTCATCGCGTGATGCGGCAAACGAAAGCGCGCGAGCCCAAGCTCTACATGGACAAAGCGCTATCAAGCAATCCGTGGGATTGCATGGTGCAAGAGGCAGAAGTGTCTCGCGCTGATTTGCCTTTTGAATTCATGCTCAATGCGTTGCGTTTAACCGGCGGCTTCGCACTGGCTGATTTTTCTGAACGCACGGGATTGAGCGTTACCGCCATTCAAAAACCACTGGCTGAGGCCGAAGCCAAAGGCTTGATGACGAGAGATTTCACGCATGTGCGCCCCACCTCGCGAGGGCTCGATTTTTTAAGCGACTTGCAGGCTCTGTTTCTTTCATAGACTAAAATACAGGGCTTCGGAGGTTTGGGTGAGCGGTTTAAACCAGCAGTCTTGAAAACTGCCGGGGATGTGAGTCCCCCGTGAGTTCGAATCTCACAGCCTCCGCCAATTTATCAACAACAATGGCCTCCGTCTGGAGGCTTTGTTATTTTGCATCTGCATCATGGCCATCAAATCCACTATTTACAAAGCCAGCATCCAGATCGCAGATATTGACCATGGTTACTACGCAGATCATGCGTTGACGCTGGCTCGCCATCCCAGCGAGACCGATGAGCGCATGATGATTCGCTTGGTGGCGTTTGCACTGCAGGCTTACAAGCTACAAAGCCTGTGCAATGGTGATGGCACGCTGGCGTTTGGTGCGGGCATGTCTGACCCCGATGCGCCTGATGTCTGGCTCAAGGATTTCACAGACCGCATTCGCATTTGGATCGAGGTGGGGCAGCCCGAAGACAAGCCCATCATCAAGGCATGCGGCAAGGCTGATGAAGTGCATGTGTATGCCTTCAACCATGCTACGCCAGTGTGGTGGAAAGGCATTCAAACCAAGCTAACGCGGCCGCAGAATTTGAATGTGTATCAAGTGCCTAGCGAAGCTGCCAAAGCTTTAGAGGCTTTGGCTGAGCGCAGTATGAATTTGCAAGCCACGATTCAAGAAGGTGTTCTCTCATTGAGCAGCGAAAAAGGCGTGGTGGATGTGGAGCCCGTGAAATTGCTCACTGCCAAAGAATAGAAGCTGCGTTTGTGTCTCGTTAGAGCGTGAACACTGCTCGCATTTCGCCTGTCTGTACGCCACGTGCATTGAGCGTTGGCTGTGGCGCCCAAGGTTTTAGTGCTTCGCGCTGCTGAGCATTGAGCCAGCCCAATTGATCGAGTGCCACGACGGCCGCCGCATACAAAGCATGCATGTGGCCACTGATCACTTTGATGGCCATGGCTTCTTGCTGGCTCACGCTTGCATTCACGACGGCGATCGCACCAGGATGAACGATCTCTGCCAGCTTGCTGCGTGTGTGTTCAATGAGTGGTATGAATTTCATAGCAAACTATTTAATTTTTATGCCGGGCAGATACCAATTTAAGCTGCAACTCCCACCTTGGCTGTATCTCGCGCCAATGCCTCACGCGTGGCTAGCTTGCGATACCAAACCGTCACTGCCGAGCTCGTGAGGACGATGAACAAGCTGTAGAGCACGGGAATCAAGAGCACTTGCTGCTGCATCTCGTCCTTGAAGGTGAGCGTGACGATCAGCACGGCCAACGGCCCATTCTGAATGCCGGTTTCTAAGCTGATCGTACGCGAGCGGTTGTTGTCTTGCTTGAGCAACTTTGCTAAAAAGAAGCCGAGCAGCATGCCGATCAATCCTAAGCCAATCGCTGCAAAAAACACGTACCACGGCGTTGACAAAAGCAAGGGATAGTTGCGCGGAAGCCATGACACCATCAGGAAGATGATCACAAACACGCCCAGCATGGAGCCAATGAGCTCAATCGTTGCCCCGACATTCGGATTGGTCTTGCGCAAAACCATGCCAATCACCGTGGGCACGAGCAATACCACCAGTACTTGCGCGACGTTGGCTGCGGGAATCGCAAACTCACCCGTCACACCTGCCAACTTGCTGTAAAAAGCAATCAGCGCAGGCACTGCTGCCACGGCAATCAGCGTGGATACGCTGGTCATCATGATCGAGAGCGCCAGCGCGCCTTTGCTGAAGTAGGTGAAGATATTCGACGTGGTGCCACCTGGCATGCAGCCCATCAAGATCAAGCCGACAGCCAATGCGGGTGGCAAGCCCAGCAACACAGCCAGCAGGTAGCCTAAGAAGGGCATGATGCCGTATTGGCACAAAATGCCCACGAGCACACCTTTGGGTTTTTTAAACGCAATCAAAAAATCGCGGAAGGTCAGGCTTGCGCCCATGCCGAGCATGATGACCATCATCATCACGCCAAGTAGTTTTGTTTCGGTATCGGACAACATGATGCGGCTCCTTATTTTTTATTGAATTCGGCTTTGACTTCAGCCTTGAGATCTTTGCGCAGAATTTTTCCCACCGGCGATTTCGGCAGCTCATTGCGGAAGATGATGGACTTGGGGATTTTGTAGTCCGTGAGCAAACTCTTGCAATGCGCTAGCACCATGTCTTTGCTGAGCTCGCCAGCAAACTCAGGATTTTTCACCACATAAGCGCGCACCGCCTCGCCCGATTTCGCATCGGGCACGCCCACCACGGCAGCCTCTAACACGGCGTCCATCTTGGCCAGTGCATCTTCAATTTCGTTGGGATACACATTGAAGCCCGAGACGAGCACCAAGTCTTTCTTGCGATCTACGATCTTGAAATAGCCTTGAGAGTCCATCACGGCCACATCGCCTGTGTAAAGCCAGCTGTCTTTCAAAACAGCTGCCGTCTCATCGGGGCGATTCCAATAGCCCAGCATGGTTTGCGGCCCGCGCACGATCAGCTCACCCGGCTCGCCTTGCGCCACCGGGGCGCCGTGGTCATCGACCAAGCGCACCTCAGTGCCCGGCACGGGAATGCCGATGCTGTCGGGCTTGGCCGTGCCACTCAAGGGGTTGAAGCTCACACAGGGTGAAGTTTCCGTGAGGCCAAAGCCTTCAGCAATGCGCGTACCCGTGATTTTTTGCCAGCGCTCTGCCACGGCATGGTGCAAAGCGGTGCCGCCTGCAATGGCTGCTTTGAGATGTTTGGGTGGAAAAGCGGTGAACCATTCTTCATTCATCAGGCCATTGAACAGCGTGTTCACGCCGGTGATCCAAGTGATCGGGTAATTCTCAATCGCGCGTTGCAGGTTTTGCACTGGACGCGGGCTCGGGATCAAAATGTTGCGCCCACCAATCTCTAGGAAGCTGAGCAAATTCGCTGTGAAAGCGAAAATGTGATACAGCGGCAATGCGGTGAGGATGCACTCGTCTGCACCCATATGCGATTTGCCCATAGCCAATACTTGATCCACATTGGCCAGCATATTGGCATGGGTCAACATCGCGCCCTTGCTGACGCCGGTGGTGCCGCCTGTGTATTGCAAAGCAACGATGCTGCTGGCAGGAATATCTTGCCAATATGTTTTGGCCTTGCTTGCGTGTGGCGCTCCTGCTGCAAGCGCTGTTTTGATGCGTTCAATCGGAATGGACAGCTGAGGAATCGGCGGCAGCACTTTGCTCCAAACGCGCTGCACCCCGCGCACGATCATGTTAGGCAGGGCTGGAAACATTTCCGACACGCCGCTCAGCACCACGCGTTGAATACTTGTTTGAGGCACGACTTCGGCGAGCTTGTCTGCAAACATATCGACGATGACCAGCACTTTCGCGCCCGAATCTTTGAATTGATGCGCCATCTCGCTGGGCGTGTAGAGCGGATTGGTGTTGACCAAGACGCATCCTGCTTTGAAGATGCCAAAGGCCACAACAGGATAAGTCAAGCTGTTGGGCAGCTGCACCGCCACGCGATCGCCCGCTTGCAGCTGGCACACGACGCGTAGATAAGCCGCAAAAGCATCGGAGAGCTCGCCGAGCTGGCGATAAGTGAGCGTACCGTTCATGCCGTTGGGCACGACGGCGGTAAACGCTTTCTTGTCCGCATATCGCTCGCATGCACTGGCCACCAGATGCGCGAGGTTGCGATAGCGTGGGGCAGGTAATTGCTTCGCGATAGCGTTGCCGTAGGCGGCTTCCCAAGGTTTCGTATCGTAGATGGACATGTCGGCCTGCATCTTGTTGTCTCCGTCAGTTCAAAAAAATGATTGTCACAATGTGTTTGCATCATGCCAAGAATTTTCTGGATCGGCCCACTGAATGCAGGGCTTCTGCTCAGTGAAAGTACTAAGTTGCAGGCACTACTTGAGTCGGGTTCATCAAGCTACGGTGAGCATGCCTTTGGTCTCGATGTATTTCACCACCGTATCCACGCCAGTGAGCGTTTTGAGATTGGTCATGACGTAGGGGCGATTGGGTGATGGCCGCATGCGCTTGGTGTCGGCTTCCATCACGGCAAGATCAGCACCCACATGCGGCGCGAGATCGGTTTTGTTGATCACAAAGAGATCGCTCTTGGTGATGCCGGGGCCACCTTTGCGGGGAATTTTTTCGCCAGCTGCAACATCGATCACGTAAATAGTTAAGTCGCTCAGCTCTGGGCTGAAGGTGGCGGCTAGATTGTCGCCACCACTTTCGATGAACACAATATCTGCGTTGGGGAACTGCTCCAGCATGCGGTCAATCGCTTCTAAATTGATGGACGCATCTTCACGAATCGCCGTGTGCGGGCAGCCGCCAGTTTCTACGCCCATGATGCGCTCTGCAGGCAAAGCGCCGCTAACGGTCAAGATGCGCTGATCTTCTTTGGTGTAAATATCATTGGTGATCGCCACGAGATCGTATTTTTCACGCATGGCTTTGCAGAGCATTTCTAGCAAAGTGGTTTTGCCGGAACCGACAGGGCCGCCAATACCGATTCTCAAGGGCGGGAGTTGCTTGGTGCGGTTTTTGATGTGATGGAGTTGGGACATTTTGTTGAACTAAGAGAAGGAAAATACCGGACGCAGAAGACGCGAAGGTTACGCAAAAGACGCAAAAAAGTCAAAACCAAAACTGCATTTGAACTTGTCTTTGTATTTGCATTCTTTGGTATTTTTTCTGCGTAACCTTTGCGTCTTCTGCGTCCGGTTTTAGGTATTCGTGTCTCAAGAGCGAAATAGCCTTGAATACTGCGTCTCATGCTGCGCCGACAAAATAGCTAGCATCGGTGCAAAAGCTTGGCGTTCGCTGTCTGGGAGTTGCAAAGCAACATCCACCGCAGCGGGAATTTCTGAGGCGAGGTGCTGCAAGATGCGCTGGCCGGCGGTTTGGCCCAGTGGCACGGCTTTGATCGCAGCTTGCACCATGTTTTCTGCCCAGCCGAAGGTGAAGGCCAGCGCAATATCTCTGCTGCTGGCTTGCGTTTGCGAGGCAGCCAGTGCGAAGGCGATTGGGTAGGTGGGCGTTTGTTCGTCCAGCCATGCTGAGGCGTTTAAGTCTGGCGATTGAACCTTCAGCCATTCGATCAGCGAGCGGCCCATTTGTTCTGTTTGCAAACGCAGTTCGCTCGTCTCGCGGGTGGCCAGTACCCATGCATTGAGCTCTTGCAAACGCTGCGTGTCGTTGCGGCGAATGGCTGGAATGGCTTTGCACAGCGCGGCCAGATCACCGCGAGCGAGGCTGATGTGCAATTGATCTTGCAGCCAATTTGCTATTGCATCAGGAGCAATATGTGCAGATTCTATGCCGGCTTCTAGCCCTTCTGAGTATGAAAACCCGCCAATAGGCAAGGCCGGAGACGCGAGCCAGATCAACTGCAGCAAACTGCTGGCGGAGAGCGTTGCAGGTGCAGAATCAAAGATACGGCGCATGGCAAAGATCGATCAGAGGCAGCGCGGCATCAATGATTGCAGTGCGGGCCATGCACATGCTTGTCATGCTGCCCGTGATCATGCGCCGCCTTGATGGGAATGGCGTTGAGCTTGGGCTTGGCGGGCGCGTTAGTCGACGCATGGATGTGATTGCCATCGCGCATGTGGTTGTGTTCATGCTCATCTGCATGTTCATCCGAGTGCTCATGAGCGTGCTCGTGAGAGTGGCCGCCTTGCGATGAATACGCACCACTCTCGGGTTCAAATGCCTCGGTCACTGGACTCACGATCAAATGCATGGCTCGGAGCATGTCGGCCAACACATGATCGGGCTCGATCTTCAAATGATCGGCTCTGAGCTCAATTTGCACATGGCGATTGCCCAAGTGATACGCCGCGCGAATCAAATCGAAGGGCGAGCCATGTGCAGCGCAGTGCGTAATTTTCAGCACCTGCTGCGGCGCAGCGATCACGCGAATCAGCGAGCCATCTTCCGCAATCAACACATCGCCACCTCGCACGGCAGTGCCGCGCGGCAGAAATACGCCGAGCGATCTGCCCGAAGAATCCGTGCCATCAAAGCGGCTTTTCTGCCGCACATCCCAATCGAGTTCGAGGGTGTGAGCACGTTTGAGCAGAACAGAAGCAAGGCCAGCACCTTGGGGAATCAATTTAGAAAGATGAATCATTTAGCTCAGGCGATTTCGCCAATAGTTGGGGTTTCTGTGAGTGCTTGCAAAAGCGACGATCCAAATCGTGTCATCTCGCAGCAGGTAATTCACAACAAATGGAAAGGATTTCAGTCGCTTTTGCCTGAGTCGATCGCCGATAGGTTTCCAACTTTCAGGCATATGTGCAATAGCCACTAACGCCAGTTCGATGTCTCGGGTGAGCCGCGCAGGCAATGTAGGGTCGATTGCTTTGTAATATGCCAGAGCTTCATCAATTTCCTTTAGAGCAGGCTGAAAGTAACCAAAGCCACTCATGCGCGGTATTTGGCAAACACTGCATCGAGTGAGCCAGTAGGCATTTGCCCCGCGTCGAATGCAAGCACGCGATCTTTACTTTCTTGCAACCATGCCTGCTGAATCTCTGGCGACATGGGCTCAATCGACTCAAGCAGTGCCTCTGCAATTTGGTATTGCTGGGCAAGCGGCAACTGCTGGGCGGAAAAAATGATTTCGGCGATAGTCATGTCAAATACTTTAGCTTAAAACTGAGACAGTTGCACACTGCGTATCTGTCTGCGCAAGGCGAGCGCCTTGAGGGTTGATTTTGGAGATGTGAATCATGCCAAATGCACTTCCAAATGCGAAAAATGCTGATCAAGTGTGAGGATGGGGAGTTGATGACGCTTGGCGATACTGGCGATCAATGCATCAGTGAGCGGCAAAGTGATGCCTTTGCTACGCAGACTTTGAAGGATTTCGCCGGTAGCAGTCCAATCGGCTTCTGTCGTTTGCAAACTCGGCACCACTTCAAAGATCAACTGCAATTGCTCTTTCTCTTTGCCGCCCTTCGCCCCCTGCAGCAACTCCGCCTTCACCGAGCCACACAGATGCGCTTGCTGAAGCTCAAGTAAAGTTTGCACAGAATCAGCCATGCTGCCAGCGTGCCCGCGCAGAAATTCAATCCATGCACTGGTGTCGATCAAAACACCTGCGATCGCTTGCTTGCCTTTCATTTGCGGGCAGGCAGCGTATCCAGAGCACGCAGTTTGCGCCAGTTGTCTGCGATTTGAACTTTGCCGCGCAGAGCAATCACTTTTTTGAGTTTTTGCTCCTGCAAATAGCTGTTCAAAGCTTCTCGCACAGCCTCTAGAGGATTGCTGCGGCCAGTCGCCTGCATCACCGATTGCATCACTTGATCATCAATTGATAGTGTTGTTCGCATCAAAATACTCCATTATTCGCATCAATTTTATCAAAAAATGCATCTTCGACTTCTCGGCGCAGCTTATGCCTTTATTTCGCCAACACAGCCACAAGCTGCGCCGCATCAAATCCATCTTTCATGTGCTGCCCCTTAACGATAAATTAAGGCACGCCGCCTTGCGGGTCGAGCCGCTGGAGCTGGGTTTTGCAATCGCTGCTCGCTTCAATATCGCAACGCTCATATTTGAAGCCGTATTGATCTAACCATTGGTGCGCAGCGCGGCAATAGGGGCACCAAGGGGCTGTGTAGAACACTGCGTCGCTGGCTTGGCTCTTTGCCGCAATCTCACGCAAATTCTGCTCAGACCAGCCGCCGCCTATATTGCCGGCCCGGCTGACTTGCGCTAAATCATTCCTTGCGCCGCCGCGCTGGCCAGAGGTATGCTGATAGCCCACCCAGCCGCCATAGCAAACAATAAAAGCCGCGATGAGCTTGCCCCAAGGAATGGAGGCCAACAGCCCGTCACCTGAATCACGGGCAGCGTGCAGGGCCTGCGCCTGCCGCGCACGCTGCACAGCGGGTAACGCTTGGCCATCCCCGCTCGCCTTGGCATAGGCCACGCCGCAAGCGGGGCATTGCCAATCCGGCACAGCAGCATTGGCCGGGCGGATGGTGCGACATTTTGGGCAGATGGAGGGCATGACTAGCGAATCAATCGAAGCAGAATGTTGTGAGAGGGGAATTGAAAACGCTATTTGATTTATAGCACTCTGCGCATATTTCTTGCCGGCTAGAGGCCGATTCGGTATGTGAATCTTGCGCAAAGGGCGCGGGCATGGCGCTGATAGCCGCGTGCGAAAGCAGGAAAACAAGGAGCAGGGCGCGCAAGTCTGACATGGTCAAACATTGTTCAGAGTGATAGATGGTGGATGAGCACACGATTAAATTCTAGGCAACTCAAAAAAAACTCGCGAGTTTTTTGAATGGGGTATAAAAAACTCGCGCTTTAAAATTGCTTAAAACAAGAAATACCGCTGCGTCATCGGCAAGCTCTTTGCAGGCTCGCAGGTCAGCAGCTGACCATCGGCACGCACGGCGTAGGTTTGCGCGTCGATTTCCATCTTGGGCAAAGCGCTGTTGTGGATCATGTGCTGCTTGCGCACGCCGCGAATATTCTTAGCCACAGCGATGTGTTTTTGCAGGCCATATTTTTCCGGCATGCCTTGCGCAATGGCGATTTGCGGCAGGAAGCTGATGCTGCTTTTGTGCAAGCTGCGGCCGAAGCTGCCAAACATCGGGCGGAAATGCACGGGTTGGGGTGTGGGGATGCTGGCGTTTGGGTCGCCCATAGCGGCATGTGCAATCGTGCCGCCTTTGACGATGAGCGCGGGTTTGACGCCGAAGAATGCAGGTTTCCAAATCACGATGTCAGCCCACTTGCCGACTTCTAAGCTGCCCACTTCATGGCTGATGCCGTGGGCAATGGCGGGGTTGATCGTGTATTTGGCGATGTAGCGTTTGGCACGGTTGTTGTCGTGGCGCTCGGTGTCGTCGGGCAACTTGCCGCGCTGTTGCTTCATTTTGTGCGCAGTTTGCCAGCAGCGCAAAACGACCTCGCCCACGCGGCCCATGGCTTGTGAGTCTGAGCTGAACATGCTGATCGCGCCAAGGTCGTGCAAGATATCTTCAGCAGCAATCGTCTCTTTGCGAATACGGCTCTCCGCAAAGGCTAAATCTTCGGCGATGCTTGCATCCAAATGGTGGCAGACCATCAGCATATCAACATGCTCATCGAGCGTGTTGACGGTGTACGGCATGGTTGGATTGGTGGAGCTGGGCAGGAAATTGTCTTCGCCCACCACACGCAAAATGTCGGGCGCATGGCCGCCGCCTGCGCCTTCGGTGTGGAATGCGCAGAGGCCGCGGCCTTGGCCATCTTTGCCTCTGGTGGCCGCAATCGTGTCTTCCACGAAGCCAGATTCATTGAGTGTGTCGGAGTGAATCGCCACCTGCACATCCATCTCATCGGCCACATCGAGGCAGTTGGATATGGCGGCTGGCGTGGTGCCCCAATCTTCATGCAGCTTCATGCCGATCACGCCGGCGGCCACTTGCTCGCGCAGCGCGCCGGGCAGGCTGGCATTGCCTTTGCCGAAAAAGCCAAGATTCATCGGGAAGGCATCGGCCGCTTGCAGCATGCGCTCGATATGCCAAGGGCCGGGTGTGCAGGTGGTGGCGAATGTGCCTGTGGCGGGCCCCGTGCCGCCGCCGAGCATGGTGGTGATGCCGCTGGAGAGGGCCTCTTCAATTTGCTGCGGGCAGATGAAATGAATGTGGCAATCAATGCCGCCAGCAGTGACGATCATGCCTTCGCAGGCAATCACTTCGGTGCCGGGGCCAATGATGATGTTGATGTCAATGCCGGGCTGCGTGTCGGGATTGCCGCCCTTGCCGATGGCAATGATGCGGCCGTCTTTCAAGCCGATGTCGCCTTTGACGATGCCCCAATGATCGATGATGAGTGCGTTGGTGAGGATGGTATCGACCGCACCTTCAGTTCTGGTTCTTTGCGATTGCGCCATGCCATCGCGGATGGTTTTACCACCGCCGAATTTCACCTCTTCACCATAGCTGCCAGCAGCAAGCGTGAAATCTTTCTCAACTTCGATGATGAGATCGGTGTCAGCCAAGCGCACGCGGTCGCCCACGGTCGGGCCGAAAATTTCAGCGTAAGCGCGTTTGTTGATCGTGGCCATGTCTACAGCGCTCCCTGCACTTGTGCGTTGAAACCATACACTTTGCGCTCGCCTGCGTAATCCACCAGCTCGACGGTACGCTGCTGGCCAGGCTCAAAGCGCACAGCCAGGCCGCTCGCGATATTCAGGCGCATGCCGCGCGCCGCTGCGCGGTCGAATTGCAAAGCTGAATTCGTCTCGGCAAAGTGATAGTGCGAGCCGACTTGGATTGGGCGGTCTGCGGTGTTGCGCACGGTCATGCCAAGGGTACGCCGCCCGGCGTTGAGTGCATGTTCGCCAGAGTCAATCAGAAGTTCGCCGGGAATCATGCCGATCTCACTTCTTGGAAAGCCACACAGCCAATGCGATCAACACGCCAAGCGCCGCTAGGCCAGCCACATCGCTTGTATGCCAATGCGAGCCAGCAAAACCATGCCCTTCGTGGCTAAAAGCATGGGTAGCCGGCATAAATAATGCGCAGAGTGCTATGAATTTAGTAGTGATTGATTTCATAAAAATTCTCACAAAATTTATTGAATCGGTGTCATTGAATGGGTTGGTGCACCGTGACGAGCTTCGTGCCATCGGGAAAAGTTGCTTCGATTTGGATGTCGGGAATCATCTCGGCAATGCCTTCCATCACATCGGCCTTGCTCAAAATGCTGCGGCCTTCGCTCATCAGCTGTGCCACGCTTTTCCCATCACGCGCGCCCTCCATCACGGCGGCGCTGATGAAGGCGATGGCTTCGGGATAATTGAGTTTCAGGCCTCGGGCTTTGCGCCGTTCGGCCAGTAGGGCGGCTGTGAAGAGCAGCAGCTTGTCTTTTTCGCGGGGAGTCAGTTCCATGCATTGATTATGTGACAAACGCCATGCCGTGCAAGTCCAACACCGCAAGTGTGCATGCGCCAAATGGCGTAGTTTGCGCAGCAGAGCACATGGATGCGGGCACAATGAGCGGATGATGCCCGCCCCCTCTCCTGTGCCTGAGCCTGAAGCGGTCAAGACCCAAGCGGTACAAAAAGTCATCAAAATTCGGCGTGATTACAACTCGTGGGTGGCGCGCGAGAGCATGGAAGATTACGCGCTGCGCTTCACGCCACGGCGTTTTCGGCTGTGGTCTGAAATGAAGGTCGCCAACACGGCGTTCGGGGCAGCTTCGTTTTTGATCTTAGAAGCCGTGGGGGCGACTTTGCTGGTGCAA
>JANMFP010000522.1:0-5498 GCA_031378135.1 Variovorax sp.
CGCGGGGCGCTCCTGATTTCGTAGCAACTTGCCTTTGTTGAAACGTCCTTCAGGATCGATTCTGGCCTTGTAATCAGCAAAAGGCTTGAGCTCTGCATCGCTTAAAAACTCCAGCTTGGTGATGCCAATGCCATGCTCGCCCGAAATCACACCATCTAAGCGCCGCGCCAGCGCCATGATGCGGCCTACGGCTTCGTGCGCAGTCTGCAGCATCTCGTAATCATCGCTGTTGACGGGAATGTTCGTATGCACATTGCCATCGCCTGCATGCATGTGTAGCGCAATCCACACGCGGCCCTTCAAGATGCGCTTGTGAATCGCTTGGCATTCATCCAGGATGCCTTTGAACGCACCGCCGGCAAAGATGTTGGCAAGCGGCGCACGGATTTGCGTTTTCCAGCTCGCACGCAAGCTGTGATCTTGCAATTGCTCAAACTTTTCATCGACATCGCTGAGCCAGCCAGCCCACAAGTTGCGCACGTCTTTGACCAAGGCCAAGGCTTGCGCCACGCGGTCTTCCAGCAGCTCAGCCGACGGAATATCCATCGCATCATCGCCCTTGCCCAACGGCAAATTGCCTTTGGCAAAAAACTCTTCCAAAGCGTCACACAATTTGAGCTTGTTGCGCAGCGAGAGCTCAATATTGTTGCGCTCAATGCCATCGGTGTATTCGGCCATGCGCGGCAGCGGGATCACCACATCTTCATTGATCTTGAAGGCATTGGTGTGCTTCGATATCGCGGCGGTGCGCTTGCGATCCAGCCAGAATTTTTTGCGTGCCTCAACGCTGGTGGCAGTGAAGCCTTCGCCATTGCGGCTGTTGGCAATCCGCACGACTTCTGATGTCGTGCGCGCCACCACATCCGCATCATCGCCTGCGATATCGCCTATGAGCACCATCTTCGGCAGCCCGCCGCGCTTGGATTTGGTGGCATAACCTACTGCTTTTAAATAGCGATCATCCAAGTGCTCCAAGCCAGCCAGCAAGACGCCCGTGCGCTTTTGCTCGGCAAACATGTAATCCTTGATTTCCACAATCGAGGGCACAGCATCTCGTGCATTGCCAAAAAACTCCATACACACCGTGCGCGTATGCAGCGGCATTTTGTGGACGATCCAGCGCGCGCTGGTGATCAGGCCATCGCAGCCTTCTTTTTGAATGCCCGGCAGACCAGAGAGGAATTTGTCTGTAACGTCTTTGCCCAAGCCTTCTTTGCGGAAGGTTTTGCCGGGGATATCGAGCTGCTCGGTGCGCAACAATTTTTTACCACCCGCATCGAAATATTCGAGCTTGAAGCTGGCCATTTCTGCATCATGAATCTTGCCGAGGTTGTGATTCAGCCGCGTCACTTCGAGCCACTGTGCATCGGGCGTGACCATGCGCCAAGAGGCGAGATTATCCAGCGCCGTGCCCCACAGCACTGCTTTCTTCCCGCCAGCATTCATCGCAATATTGCCGCCAATGCATGATGCTTCGGCAGAGGTGGGATCGACCGCAAACACAAATCCCGCGCGCTCAGCCGCATCGGCCACGCGCTGCGTGACCACGCCGGCTTCGGAATACACAGTGGCAACTGGCTCAGGCAATCCGGGCAGTTGCACCATTTCCACTTCGGTCATGGCTTCTAGCTTTTCGGTGTTAATCACCGCTGATTTCCACGTGAGCGGAATCGCGCCGCCGGTGTCGCCCGTGCCGCCGCCGCGCGGCACGATGGTCAGGCCCAGCTCGATACAAGCCTTGACCATACCGGCCATCTCAGCTTCAGTATCTGGCGTAAGCACAACAAACGGGTACTCCACACGCCAATCGGTCGCATCCGTCACGTGGCTCACGCGTGAGAGGCCATCGAATTTGATGTTGTCTTTGGCGGTGACCTTACGCAGCACGCTGGTCGTTTTTTTGCGCAGGTCGTAAACGACAGAAAACGTGTCGTAAAACGATTTCACGCAGGCGCGCGCAGCATTCAGCAAGATGCCCACATGCTCATCACGCAGTGGATCGGCTTTTGGTGTGCGGCGTTTTTCCACTTCACCCAAGCGGTGATAAAGCGCATCCACCAAAGCTTTGCGGCGCTTTGGGTTATCTAGCAAATCATCCTGCAAATACGGATTGCGCTGCACCACCCAAATATCACCCAGCACCTCATACAGCATCCGCGCGCTGCGCCCGGTTTGCCGCTCGCCGCGCAATTGCTCCAAAAGCTCCCAGCTGCGAGCGCCGAGCAAGCGAATCACGATCTCACGGTCGGAAAACGAGGTGTAGTTGTAGGGAATTTCGCGCAAGCGTGGCGTTGCTTGCGCGGTTTGCAGCGCATTGGCAAGAAGCTGGGTGGGCAAAGGTGCGTTCATGGATATTGGATGCTCAATTGACACATTATCACCGCTCCGCAAACCCGCATGCGGGACAACCCTGATGCGCTTATGGCAAGTCAGGTTAATGACAATTGCACAAAAATTCAGCAAAGACCTAAGCCCGTACAAACCCCGTGGGCTTCGCACCGAAACAGGGGTTTTAATATGACAGTCATATTCAGCACTTATATTTCTCGCTTTCTTCAGGAGTTTTTATGAAATTACGTCTATCAGCCATTGCTTTGGCCTCTGTAATATCTGCCCCAGCCTTTGCGCAAACTGAAATCCAGTGGTGGCATTCGATGGGCGGCGCTTTAGGCGAATGGGTCAATGACCACGCCAAAGACTTCAACGCCAGCCAGTCGGCCTACAAAGTCGTGCCCACCTTCAAAGGCAGTTATGACGAATCCATGACTGCTGCCATTGCCGCCTTCCGCGCAGGCAACGCACCACACATTTTGCAGGTGTTCGAAGTGGGCACAGCCACGATGATGGCTTCCAAGCAAGCCATCGTGCCTGTGGGTAAAGTGATGAAAGACGCAGGCGTGCCTTTCGATCCCAAGTCTTATGTGCCTGCAGTGGCCGGCTACTACACCGCACCGAATGGGGAAATGCTGAGCTTCCCATTCAACAGCTCGACAACCGTCTTCCACTACAACAAAGACGCTTTCAAAGCCGCTGGCTTGGATACTGAGAAGCCGCCCACCACTTGGCCGGAAGTCGCTCGTGCCGCAGCGCTCCTCAAAGCCGCAGGCCACAAGTGCCCGTTTACCTCGAGCTGGATGAGCTGGACGCAGTTGGAGAGCTTCTCCGCTTGGCACAACACCGAATTTGCCACGCTTGGCAACGGCATGCGCGGCATCAATGCGCGCCTGAATTTCAACACCCCGCTGCATGTGCGTCACATTGAAAATTTGGGCAACATGGCGAAAAACGGCTTGATGGTGTACAAAGGCCGTGGCAACTTGGCTGATGCCACTTTCGTCTCTGGCGAGTGCGCAATGATGACGGGCTCTTCCGCCTTGTACGGCAACATCAAACGCAACGCCAAATTCGCAGCCGGCACAGGCGCACTGCCCTACTATCCCGATGTCAACGGCGCGCCACAAAACACCGTGATCGGTGGCGCTTCGCTATGGGTCATGTCAGGCAAGAAAGCCGATGAATACAAAGGCGTGGCGCAATTTTTTGCGCATCTCTCCAAGCCTGAAGTCGATGCCAGAAGCCACCAGCGCACCGGCTACCTGCCGCTGACACCCGTGTCTTTCCAGTTGACCGAGAAATCGGGCTTCTACAAACAAAACCCTGGCACGGATGTCTCCGTGAATCAAATGATCCGCAAAACCACGGATAAATCGCGCGGCATCCGTTTGGGCAATTTCGTGCAAATCCGCACGATCAATGACGAAGAATTCGAACAAGTCTGGTCTGGCAAGAAAACAGCGCAAGAAGCGCTGGATTCTGCTGTGAAGCGTGGCAATGAATTGTTGGTGCGCTTCGAAGCTGCTAACAAAGGCAAGTAAGCAGCAGGGGCTTGGAGGCTTTTTTTTGCTTGATTTTTAAGTAAAAACAGCCTCTATCCGGCATAGAATCTGCGCGAGACGCTATTATTTTTATAGTATCTCGCGCATTTTCAGATGATCAAATTTTCTTTAGGATGAACGCATGGCAGTAGAAAAGCGCGTGGTGTTTCGCTCAAGCTGGTTGCCTTGGGCTCTGGTTGCGCCGCAGCTGGTCATCGTGCTCGTGTTCTTTTTCTGGCCCGCAGGCCAAGCGCTGTATCAAAGCGTATTGCTGCAAGATGCATTTGGCACATCCACCGAGTTTGTCGGGCTGCAAAATTTCCGGCAATTGTTTGCTGATGAGACCTATCTTGAGTCGTTCAAAACCACAGGCTTTTTCTCGATTCTGGTCGCCGTTGTCGGCTTAGGCACTGCGCTGCTCTTGGCTGTTTGCGCCAATCGCGTGATTCATGGTGCAATGGCTTATAAAACCCTGCTCATCTGGCCGTATGCCGTCGCGCCCGTGATCGCGGGTGTTCTCTGGGTGTTTATGTTTTCCTCCCCCATGGGCGTGGTGAGTTACACCTTGAACCGCTTGGGCTATGACTGGAACCATTTGCTGCAATCAGGCGATGCGATGACACTGATTGTGATTGCCGCTGTGTGGAAGCAAATCAGCTACAACTTCCTCTTGTTCCTCGCGGGCTTGCAAAGTATCCCCAAATCACTGCTTGAAGCCGCAGCCATTGATGGCGCATCCCCGGCTCGCCGCTTCTGGACCATTGTGTTCCCCTTGCTCACACCCACCACCTTCTTCTTGCTCGTGATCAACGTGATCTACGCTTTCTTCGACACATTCGCCATCATCGATGCCGCCACACAAGGCGGCCCGGGCAAAGACACCGCGATTTTGGTTTACAAGGTGTATTACGACGGCTTCAAAGCGCTCGATTTAGGCGGCTCTGCGGCTCAGTCGGTCGTGCTCATGGTGATCGTGATTGCGCTGACCGTGTTTCAGTTCAAGTTCATTGAACGACGTGTCAATTATTAAGGCGAGATACACATGATCGAACGCCGCCCCTTAGCAGACTTCGCTGCCCACGCCATCCTCATCATCGGCGTGGCCATCGTTGCTTTCCCGTTGTATTTGGCTTTCGTAGCTTCCACACAAACCGCACAAGAAATTGCTCAAGCCCGCCCCATTTCTTTGCTGCCCGGCAGCAACATGGCCGAGACGTATCACTTCGCGCTGTTTGGCGGTAAAACGAGCCTTGGCAGCACTTTTGCTCCGGCTTGGCCGATGATGCTGGTATCGCTCGGCAGTGCGCTCATCATCGCGCTAGGCAAGATTTCTATCTCCCTACTCTCCGCATTCGCCATCGTCTATTTCCGTTTCCCGTTTCGCAACATTGTGTTTTGGATGATCTTCGTCACGTTGATGCTGCCCGTGGAAGTGCGCATTGGGCCAACGTATGAAGTCGTCTCTGATTTGAAAATGCTCAACTCGATGGCCGGCCTCACCGTGCCGCTGATTGCCTCAGCCACGGCCACCTTCCTCTTCCGCCAATTCTTCCTCACCGTACCCGATGAATTGGTTGAAGCCGCACGCATGGATGGCGCCTCGCCCATGCGCTTTTTCAAAGA
>JANMFP010000570.1:0-1663 GCA_031378135.1 Variovorax sp.
GTCGCCTGTGGCGTCTGCCGAACTCAGCGCACCCGATATGCCGCCAATCAACAAGCGCTGTTGGCGTGTCGATGTGGACATGCTGTTGCTCAGGTAAGCATTGAGATCGATCACCGGCAAAATATTGCCATCGACGTTAGCAGCGCCAAGCAACCAGCCGGGTGATTTAGGCACAGGGCTGAGCTCAAACGTATCGACGATTTGGCGCGCCCAATCAAACGGGAACGCCAATGCCCAAGCGCCGCAGAGAATTCCTTGTGCGAGTTTCAAAGCAGATGCGAGGCGTTAAGTTAAATCGTGCCCAAGATCTGGTCAGCCGTGTAGGGTTTGGTCACATACCCTTTGGCGCCAAGCATTTGCGCAAACACGCGATCTGCCTTTTGATCTTTAGATGTGACGAACACCACGGGGATGCCTTTGGTGTTGGGGTCTTGCATCAGCTGGCGCGTGGCAGAAAAGCCGTCCAGACCAGGCATGTTGACATCCATCATGATCAGGTCCGGCACTTCGGCCTTGGCCTTGGTCACGGCTTCCGCGCCCGAAGCAGCAGTGATCACGACCCAGCCAGCATCTGCGAAGATGCGCTGCAGGTTTTGCGAATCAACCGGTGCATCATCGACGACTAAAACTTTTTTCATACCCACCTCATTCTAAAAATAACCAAAATATCTACCAAACTCACATCATGCATTGCTGCATGATGCCTGCGCATCGCTTACTTGACCGACCGTGAAAACCCCGAGGCGTTGTTGCCAAAATTCGTTTCTTGAAAGCCGCGCGCCACAGTGCGATCATGCTTAGCGAGCACAGCGATCAAATCGCGTTCGTTGAGCGGCTTGGTCAGGTAAGCATCGCAGCCAGCGAGCGTGCCACGAATTTTGTCAATTGTGCCGCCTCGGCTGGTCAGCATCACCACCACAGGCGGCTTACCGTCTGAGTATTTGCGCTGCTTGATGGCTCGGCATGTTTGATAGCCATCCAAGCCTTCCATCATCACATCAAGGAAAACAAATTTATAGGGCCGCGTGTTCATCTTGCCCAAAGCTTCTTCGCCGGAGTTGACCAGATCGGCATGAAAACCAAAACGCGAGAGACGATTGCGCATGAATTTGAGAGCGATATCGCTGTCATCGACCACAAGGATGTGATCGATATCCACAGTACTGTCGGGCGGGACTGTTTTTGCACCGTTCAGCCCTGTAAAGTTATCATGCGACGATTCAAACCGAGGCAATGCGCCTGCGCCTGTGCGCACAGACATGCGTGAAGATCTGCTGGGCTCTTTGGGTGCAGGTGATGCAGACGTCACCGAAGATACAGGACGGGTGATATTGGCTTGCAAAGCCGCAGGCGAGGAAGTGGGCAATGGGGCTGGCTGAGTCGCAAGATTTTGCGGGCGTGTCGTTGACGATGGCGCAGGCGACGCTACCGGACGAGTGGCTTTTGTGGGTGACAATTCAGCCGGCACAGTGGCAGCTAGCGCTGCGGATGCTGGGGTGAGCAAGCTTTCCACCGTCGCGAGCACTTTCATCAAATTGAGTGGCCGGCGCTGGAGCATCCAGCCTGTGCCGCCATCTTGACTGCCAATCAGCAACACTTGTTTTGCTGGTTTGACGGCAATAGATTGGCGTAGAACCGCAGCATCATCCGCGTTGACAACTGC
>JANMFP010000574.1:0-1510 GCA_031378135.1 Variovorax sp.
GTCAAGCAAACCGCCCTGCCCGCCGCTATTGACTGCGGGTAAGCCTTGAATCGTGCCAACTGTGCTGCCATTGGCTGCGAGCAGTTTCAATGTGCCGCTCTTTTCCGTCACAAGCATGCGGCCATCGGGTAAAAAGGCCAAACCCCAAGGGCTAGAGAGCGTCGTGTTCAGTTCACTGACTTGCAAGGTGAATGTGGTGGTCAGCATCACGGACGCATTCGATCCGCCGCCTGTGTTGCCGGTGCTGCCACCCGTGCTACCTGTCTGCCCCGGCGGGCTTTGCACTGCTGGCGCAGAATCTCCCGAACCCCCGCCGCCGCAAGCTACCATGCCCATGCTGATCAGCGCCATCAGAAAAAGTAAAAATATGAGCCCACGGCCAAACATGCGAGCCGTGCTGTGAAAGTACGTGTGAAATTGCGTGTGCCAGTGCGATGCTGAAGATTGAATCAATTGCGTCATATCGTCAAGATAGCCGCGCCGCGCTTCAAAAGAGCTACTGAATGCGAATAGTGCAAACGGATGCATCTTGTTCTCCAATGAGGTGTCGATAAATCTTTACAAATCTGTGAAGCATTGTCGCTACAGCGCGCAAGCCGAGCCCCATGCAGGGTTAATGAGGCTTAGCCACAATGTACTCATGATTTGTCGCCGATTTGCACTCACCTCTTCGCTTCTTTCATTGCTATTGATTGCGCCATGGGCTCATGCACAAACTTCAGAGGATGCAGCATGGGCAGCGCTCAAAAAACCAGGCGCTATTGTTCTGTTTCGCCACGCGCTCGCACCTGGCGGGGGCGATCCTCCGGCCTTCAAAGTAGGCGATTGCAGCACACAACGCAATTTGAGCGATGAAGGTCAGAGCCAAGCCAAGCGCATCGGGCAAACACTGCGCTCGCGTGGTGTGCAAGTGCAGGCTGTGTGGCATTCCCAGTGGTGCCGCACGACAGACACCGCCACCCTTGCTTTCCCTCAATTGCGCGAACCCATCCTCAAAGCTGAGCCAGCGTTCAATTCATTTTTCAGTGACCGAAGCACTGCACCTGCGCAGACCGCGGCGGCCAAAAAATTGCTGCTCAATTGGCGCGGAGCGAATGCATTGGTCGTCTTCACGCATCAAGTCAACATCACGCAACTGACCGAAATTTTCCCGCAATCTGGTGAAGGCATCGTGATTGAGCGCAATGGCAAGGAGTTGCGCGTCGTGGGCCGCATTCAGCCCTGATATCTTCTCCCTGATTTCAGCATCAGATCGACCTTAAATCGACCTTAAATTGACCTGTAGCCGGCATAGAATAAGCGCAGACAGCTATTCTTTTCATAGTGATCATGAACCCCATCCCCACTTCCATCACCACGGCACTACACATTGAAGTCACAAGCGACATCGTCTGCCCGTGGTGCTACATCGGCAAGCGCCGCTTAGAAGCTGCGCTCGTGCTGTTTGCGAAAGCGCATCCCGAGCAACCCACGCCGAAGGTGAGCTGGCTGCCGTTTCAGCTCAATCCCA
>JANMFP010000587.1:0-2996 GCA_031378135.1 Variovorax sp.
ATTGGGGCTATCACAAGCCCATCATGATCGCGGGTGGCATCGGTACGATTGATGCCGATTTAACCCACAAGATTGAGTTCCCTGCTGGCTCGTTGCTCATCCAACTCGGCGGGCCCGGCATGCGCATCGGTATGGGCGGCAGCGCAGCGAGCTCGATGGCCTCTGGCGCGAATGCTGCCGAATTAGATTTTGATTCGGTGCAGCGCGGCAACCCAGAAATTGAGCGTCGTGCGCAAGAGGTGATCAACCAATGCTGGCGGCTTGGCAAAGACAACCCGATTCTTGCGATTCATGATGTGGGCGCAGGCGGACTCTCCAATGCCTTCCCAGAGCTTGTGAACGATGCAGGCCGTGGCGCGATTTTTGATCTCTCCGCCATCCCGCTCGAAGAAACTGGCATGGCACCCAAAGAGATTTGGTGCAACGAAAGCCAAGAGCGCTATGTGATGGCGATTGCGCCCGATTCACTCGAACAATTCAAAGCGATTTGCGAACGCGAGCGCAGCCCGTTTGCCGTGGTCGGCAAGGTGATCGCCGAGCGTCAACTGACTGTTGCTAACGATCAAAAAGCGGCTCCAAACCCCTCGGGGGACAGCGAACCACACGCAGTGGGGAGCGTAGGGGCTGTCGTTTCTATGCCGATGAATGTGTTACTCGGTAAAACACCAAAAATGCATCGCGATGTGAAGACCGTGCAACGTGAATTCAAGCCCATGGATTTAACTGGCGTGGCCTTGCAAGATGCCGTGATCCAAGTGCTCTCCCACCCCACCGTTGCCAGCAAACGTTTCCTCATCACCATTGGCGACCGCACCGTGGGCGGCCTCACGCATCGCGATCAAATGGTGGGGCCTTGGCAGGTGCCGGTGGCCGATTGCGCCGTAACGCTCGCTGATTATTCCGGCTTTACGGGCGAGGCTTTCAGCATGGGCGAGCGCACGCCTTTGGCGATTTGGAATGCAGGCGCTGCGGCGCGCATGGCCGTGGCTGAGAGCATCACGAATTTGCTGGCTGCGCCGATTGAACTCAAAAAAGTAAAACTCTCGGCCAATTGGATGGCCGCTTGCGGTGAAGCAGGCGAAGATGCCAAGCTCTATGAAGCCGTGAAAGCGATTGGCATGGAGCTGTGCCCCGCTTTAGGTATCAGCATCCCGGTGGGCAAAGATTCGCTCTCGATGCGCTCCGTATGGAGAGATGGGAAAGATGAAAGCACAGAGCACAAAGTCGTCTCGCCCGTCTCGCCCATCATCAGCGCCTTCGTCTCGCTCGAAGATGTGCGCGGCACGCTCACGCCGCAGCTCAATCGCGATGAGATTGACAGCACACTCATCTTGATCGACTTAGGCCGTGGCAGCAAGCGCATGGCCGGCTCGGTGCTCGCGCAAGCATTGAGCCAAGAAGGCACAGAAGTACCCGATGTGCACAGCGCAGAAGATTTGAAAAACCTAGTGCATGCCATCAACGCCCTACGCGAACAAAACAAACTGCTCGCCTATCACGACAAAAGCGATGGCGGCTTGCTTGCCTGCGTGGCCGAAATGGCGTTTGCAGGCCATGTGGGTGTGTCGCTCAACGTTGATATTTTGCTCACCGAAGGCGATGGCATCACAGACAGCCGGGCGGAATATGGCGACAGCAAGAATTGGGCAACGCAGGTCAGCGTGCGACGCGAAGAGCTCACGCTCAAAGCCCTGTTCAACGAAGAGCTCGGTGTGGTCATCCAAGTGCGCACATCAGAGCGCAACGAAGTGATGCAAACCCTGCGCGAGCATGGCCTCTCCAAACACAGCCACTTCGTCGGCAAAACTCGCCCGCAGCATGCAGCGCTCGAAGATGGAAAGGGCGAACTCAGCATTTGGCGCGACACGAAAAAAGTATTTTCAGCCAAGCTGCAAGATTTGCATCAAGTGTGGGACAGCGTGAGCTGGCGCATCGCGCAAGGCCGCGACAACCCCGCTTGCGCAGACAGCGAGCATGCAGCGGTGGGCGAACTGAGCAATCCCGGATTGCATGTGCATTTACCTGACAATTTAAAGCAAAAACTGCAACTAGCCGGCATAAATACTACGCATAGTGCTATTGATAATATAGCGATCACAAGCAGCGGCGTAACTCCCGCTGTACACACACAACGCCCCAAAGTCGCCATCCTGCGCGAGCAAGGCGTGAACTCCCACATCGAGATGGCGTACTGCTTCGATCATGTAGGCTTTGAAGCCTTCGATGTTCACATGACTGATTTGCAGAGTGGCCGCGTGAATTTGAAAGACATGCAAGGCTTGGTCGCTTGCGGCGGTTTCAGCTATGGCGACACACTAGGCGCAGGCATCGGCTGGGCGCGCAGCATCACCTTCAACGCCATGCTGCGCGAGCAGTTCGAAAGCTTCTTCGCGCGAGACAACAGCTTCGGCCTCGGCGTGTGTAACGGCTGCCAAATGTTTGCCGAACTCGCCGACATCATCCCCGGCGCACAGCATTGGCCACGCTTCACGCACAACCAAAGCGGCCGCTTCGAAGCGCGCCTCTCGATGGCCCTCGCGCTGCCCTCGCCTAGCCTCTTCTTCGCAGGCATGGAAGGTGCGCGGCTACCGATTGCAGTCGCCCATGGCGAAGGTTTCGCCAACTTCAATGAACGCGAGGGTGGAAGAGGTGATGCAGCCCAAGTCATCCCCGCCATGCGCTTCACCGACAACCACGGCGCAGCTACCGAGCAGTACCCCGCCAACCCCAACGGCAGCCCGAGTGGCCTCACAGCAGTCACCACAAAAGACGGCCGCTTCACAGCCATGATGCCCCACCCGGAGCGCGTCTTCCGCAATGTGCAAATGAGCTGGAGCAGTGGTGATGTCTCAGCACACAGCCCGTGGATGCAAATGTGGCGCAATGCACGGGAGTGGGTAAAGGCCTGAGTTTGAGAGCATTTTTGGCAAGTACCCGGCGTATTTACTGCGCAGAGTGCTATTGAATTAATAGTACTTAATGCCGCCCATCTTGAG
>JANMFP010000600.1:0-5056 GCA_031378135.1 Variovorax sp.
GCTATGAATCAGCGTTGCCCACCAAAGCACTCATGGATCAGCTCGAACGCGATGCGCACGCCATGATGCAAGTGATGGATTTGCCAGGCAGTCATACACACCGTTTGCACTTTAGCTGCGGCGCAGATTCGCTGCACCTGCTGGGAGACCGCACCGAGCTGCTCAGTGCCACCGGCAACCTTGTGCAAAACGCACTGCGCTACACACCGCCCGGCGGCTCGATAGACGTGAGCCTCAAGCTGCTGCCCGACGACCGGATTGAATTTGCTGTGCAAGACAGCGGCGCTGGCATTGCACCAGAGCACCTGCCGCGCCTGACCGAGCGCTTTTACCGCGTGGACAGAAGCCGCTCGCGGGAGAGCGGCGGCACGGGCCTTGGCCTATCCATCGTCAAGCATGTGGTGCAGCGCCACGGCGGCGAACTGCGCATCAGCTCCGAGCTGGGCAAAGGTTCGCGTTTTGCTTTCACTTTGCCGGCGAACCGTGTGCTCATCACAGAGATGCTGTTGGTCGCTTAGTAAGCTGCCAAATTCGCCACTGAAACGCAGCAGCGGCCAAGCACAAAGCCGCAAAACCCATCAGCCAAAACGCAGCAGACTGCTGCCAAGCAGCAATGCCACCGAGCCCCTGATACGCCAGCGCAAAGCCGCCACCCAGCCCCAAGCCCCAGAGCGTGAAGGCATACACCACCAGCGGCATCACCGTGATGCGCCAGCAGCGCAGCAAAAAACAACCAATCGTTTGCCATGCATCCGCCACGTGATATAGCGCGACGAAGAGCAACAAACCCGCGCCTAGCTTGGCGACTTCCGGGTTGCCCGAATACAAATTCGCAATGGGTATCGCCAGCAATGCCATCACCGTACTCGCCACCAAAGCAACACCCACAGTGAGCTTGACCGCTGCGCGTGCAACTGCACCAGCCTGCGCCGCATCGCCAGCGCCCATCCAATACGACACCCGCGCACTGCTGGCAATCGAGAGCGAAAGCGGCAGCATGAACAGCACAGCCGCCATGCTCGCTGCGATCTGATGCGAGGCCGTGGCGAACACGCCCATGCGCGCCACCAGCAAGCCCATCAATGCATAGGAGGTGACTTCCACCATGCTTGCCAAGCCCGCAGGCACGCCGAGCGATGCATAATTTTTCAGGCGCTGCCAATCAGGGCGTTCAAACTTGGAAAACAGCGCGAGTGGTTTGTAAAGCGATAAGGTTCGCAGCGAAACGAGTGCTGCCAGAAAGAGCACACAGTTCACCGCAAAACTCGCCCATGCGCAGCCCACCACACCCATCGCGGATAAGCCCGCGCCACCAAACACAAACCACACCGTGAGTGGGATTTTTAAAACCAGTGAGGCGATTTGCAAGAGCATCACAATGCGCGGCGTACCGAGCGATTGATTGAGCGAAGCAAACATGCGAAAGCCAATCGTGGGAATCAGCGCCCAGCCCAAAATGCTCAGGTAATGCACAGCGCCAGGGCGCAGATTTTCAGGCACGCCAAACAGTGCCAAAAAATAACCCGACTGCATCATCACTGCCATGCCAAACAGCATCAACGCTAAAGCCAAATAGATCGATTGACGAAACGCACTGCCCAGCGCAAGCGGCTTTTTCGCGCCATGCAGCTCCGAATAAATCGGCATGAGTGCTTGCATCACGCTCATCAGGCTCACATAAACGCTGATGAAAATGCTCGACGCCACGGCCAGCGTCGCCAGCGCTTCATCGGAATAGCGCCCGGCTACCACAGCATCCGTCACGCCATAAGCCATCGTAGCCAGTTGCCCGACCACAATCACTTTGGCATGCTGGGCGATCACACCGAGTTCGCGGCGTGTTGCGTTGGGCTGGCTCACGCTAAGCGCCTATTCGCTTGTAGATCAACAATGTTTCGGCATCCGTGGAGGAGCGGCGGCGCACGCTTTGTATTTGCTGCCAGCCCTCGGGCAAAACGAAGCTTGCCTGCTTCAAGCGCTCTGCATCGACGATCATCCAATCACAGCGCGGTGCATTGGGTTGACCCGAAATAGATGGGCCCGTATTCAGTGGCAACACAACATAGCGCCCGTGAAACTGCAATGCCGTCGTTTGCGCTTGGCCCAGCGATGCGCCGTACACACAAGAGGTTTTGCCGATATGAAGCTGCACCCGAGCAATCATGGGCGCATAGCTGCGCGCATAGTTGAGTATCGGCATCCACAGCGTGGTGAGCAAAATCCAGCAAGTCACAGCCCCGCTCGCTGGAATCACCAGCGATTTCCAAAGCGCTGAGCGATGCCGCCCCGTACGCCAGACGATCACAGCAATCCACCCCACTGTGGCCACCAAAGCAGCCGCCAACGCAACTGCAGAGAAACTCGGCTCAAAGCCCGGCAGCAAACGGCGCACATTCGCCGCTGGCTTAGCCGGAATATTCAGGTGCATGGAAAGATAGATCACCCAAATCACCACACCGCAGCCTGCAAAAAACAAAATCGTGAACCAATCGACCAAGGCGCTCACACTGCGATGCAAGGTCGGCAAAGCCATCGCCGCAAGACAAGCCAACGCTGGCACAGCGAGCAGCAAGCTGCGATCCGCACCCGGCCGCACAACAGTGGCCACCACCATCACACCCAGCACAGCCGCTGGCAAAGCAATATGCAAACTGCGCCACCAACCCCGCCAGCGCCATAGCGCCACCAGCGCAAGCGGCCATGCCGGCCAAGTAAACCAGACCCAAAGCTTGCCCAAAGCAAACCAATCGCGCTGCGTCGCAGGCACACGCCCCAATTGCGCTTGCCAAAGCTCTAGGCTGCTCGCCAACAGGGTTGCCAGCATGCCGCAAGCGGCTATCGCGCTGGCCCAATGCCAAGCTTTGGCATCGCCTTGAAGGCCGCGCGCTAAAGCTGCCGCTAAACACAGCGCCAAACCAAACGCAGGCACACCCGAGAGCGCCAAGCCAAAGCTGGCCACGATCAATGCCGCAGCAGGCGCATAAACGCGCAGCGTCGATGCTGCCACTGCATAAAACAGCAAGGCAGAACAAGTCAATTGCGCCAGAGTCGGCGTCGTCTCATGCGAGAGTTGTGCCAAGCCAAGCATCGCTAGGAGCGCCAGCAAGCTGCCATCAGCCAAGCTTCGCGCATAGCTCACAGGCTCGGCCTCGCCGCCAAATGCAAACGGCACAGGCTGCGCTGAGGCTAAGCGAGCGAGGTAATACACGGCATACCATGTGCTGGCCAGCGTCAAGGCCAGCAACAAAGCAAACGGAATACGCGCTGCCACATCGATTGGCAGCGGCGAGCCGAGTAACGCGTTGAAAGAGATAAAACCAGCGCCTAGCCAGTAAGGCAGCAGCGCGCTCAATTCAGGCGTTTGGCCGAGCAGATTGGGAGAGAGCCAAGGGCTCTGCCCGAGCGCCAAAGCCCGCATCTGGCCAAAAGCCGCGATATCCGCGCTTTTCCAAGGATCGCGGCCGATAAAACCTGCCAATACATAAGCCACGCAGAGCACCATCAGCGCCCAGCGTGGCAAGCGGCGCACGGCCTCCTGCGTCACGATGGCAGGCGTCGTGGCGGGTGTTGACGTGAATAAAGAATGAGTCAATTGAACGGTGCAATAAAAAAGGCAGGCTGGTTGCCCAGTCTGCCTTCGTATTGTGAACAGTTTTGTAAGCTGTTCTCAGGGCGCTTATTTTTTCGCGGCTGGCGTGGTGCGAGCAAAACGATTGCGGAATTTCTCCACACGGCCGCCCATGTTGTCCACGGATTTTTGTGTGCCGGTGTAGAAAGGATGCGATTCGCTGGAGGTATCAAGCTTGTACAAAGGCAATTCTTTGCCGTCAGCCATTTTGATCATTTCCTTGGCGTTAACGCAAGAACGGATCACAAATTGGGCGTTGTTAGACAAATCCACGAAGCACACTTCGCGGTAATTAGGGTGAATGCCTTCTTTCATGGGGGAACCTCATCAGTGTGGTCAGCCGCGCGATTCTGGCGCATCCGGCATGGATGCAGCTAACAAGCAGAACGCGTACTTTTCCAGTAGCAAAGCCTTTGATTATAGCCTAGGGAACCGCTAGCCCCGCCTCTGTCCGCCCATGGGGTAGCGCCGAGCCAAACTCTCCGCCACGCAGACTGGTTTATCTGAGCCTTCGCGTTCGATCTTCACTTCCCAAGTCATCTGAACCCCAGTGGATCCTCCCGGCCCTGCGACAGATTCCGTGGCCAAGAGCTTCAAGCGGCCGCGCAAGCGGCTACCCACTGGCACGGGCGCCATAAAACGAACCTTGTTCAAGCCGTAATTGACGCCCATGCTGGGCTCATCAATCTTCAAGCTGTCATCAAAAAACTTCGGAATCAATGAAAGCGTGAGAAACCCATGCGCAATCGGTGCGCCAAACGGCCCGGCTTTTGCGCGCTCCACATCCACGTGAATCCACTGATGATCGCCTGTAGCATCCGCGAATTTGTTCACTTGGCTCTGCGTGATCAGGATCCACTCACTAACCGCCACTTCTTGACCAACCAGCGCGAGCACCTGCGCCAAAGTTTGAAAATGCGCCATTTTTTTACCTTAGATCATTGGTCCAAGAATCTGCAAAGCGCCTGCCACTGCTCCAGATCTTTCTCCACACGGCTGGGCGCCACATCCCAGAGCGTGAGCCCGCGTGCAGCGAGGTGAATATAGTTTTGCGTATCGCGCAGAAAGCCAAGCACAGGCAGCCCTAAGCTGCCCACGAATTCTTGCAGTTTGTCCGCCGCAATCGTGCGCGAATCCACGCGCATACCCACGATGCCCACCTGAATCTTGCTGGCATGGCTGCTTTTGGCCAGTTCGTCTAAAAACGCCCGCGTCGCAAAAATATCAAACACACTCGGCTGCAGCGGCACGATCACCTTATCGGCCACTTTGATCACATCTTTGAAGCTACCGCCATGCAAACCGCCCGGCGTATCCAGCACCACATGGCTCACGCCTTTGGGCGGTTTGGCCACGCCATCACGCACATCCCAGCTTTGAATGGGGCGGGCATTGGGCGGCCGCAAGCCAAGCCAGAGTTTGGAAGAC
>JANMFP010000602.1:0-2099 GCA_031378135.1 Variovorax sp.
GGTATGACGGCGCAGATCCAGGGTGAATGGAAACTCAGCGCTACCGACGCGAGCCGCAGGGGTTTGGAGGCTGGCCACAATACCTGCTTGCTCGCCGGGCGTATGGCCCATTGGGATGAAGCGATTCAAGCGGCGGCTCTCGGCTTCGTTGGCATTGACCGGGAAGCTGTCATAGCTCAAACCGCCGGGGTGCGCCACGTGGTATTGGCAGCCGCCAACTGCGCGCTGTGCCCAGGTATCGATCACGTCAAAAACCAGCGGCACATGCACCCCAATGCTTGGATGCAAAGCGGAAAAAGGCTTCCATGCGAGGTAGCGCACACCGGCCACGCATTCTGCGGCTACATCGGTGGGCTGCAGGGGCAGGGCATGGCCATTGACGGTGATCACATAGCGCGCGGCATTGAAATTTCTCACGCGAAGCTCAATGCGCTCTAGCGACGAATCCACGCTGCGGGACGTCCCGCCGGGCGCGCCTTCTTCGCCCATCACGTGCCAAGGCTCCAAGGCCGTACGCAGGGTGAGCTCCATACCAGCGACATTGAGTGTGCCCACGGTGGGAAAACGAAACTCAAAATGCGGTGCAAACCAAGCCGCATCGAATGAATAGCCTGCTGCATTGAGCTCGGCAATCACATCTGAAAAATCTTGCCACACAAAATGCGGCAACAAAAATTTGTCGTGCAGCTGCGTGCCCCAGCGCGTGAGCGGCTGAATGCGCGGGCGCTGCCAGTAGTGGGCAATGAAGGCACGCAACAGCAGTTGTTGCACGACGCTCATGCGGGCATGCGGTGGCATTTCAAACGAGCGCAGCTCTAGCAAGCCGAGTCGCCCGGTAGATGAATCAGGGGAGTACAGCTTGTCGATACAAAATTCGCTTCGGTGCGTGTTGCCAGTGACATCGACCAAGATGTTGCGCAGGGTGCGGTCGATCAGCCAAGGCGGCATGTGAGCATCAACTGGGGTGTTATGGCCATCCGCTTTCATCGAACGGCCCAGTTGGCTGAACTTCGCAATTTCTCCGAGCGCGATTTCCAGCTCATACACCTGATCATTGCGCGCCTCATCGACGCGCGGGGCTTGGCTGGTCGGGCCGATGAACATGCCGCTGAACAAATAGCTCAGGCTGGGATGGTTGTGCCAAGTGCTCAGCAAGCTCGCGAGCAATTCTGGCTTACGCAGGAAAGGGCTGTCAGCCGGCGTGAGGCCGCCCATGACGAAATGGTTACCGCCGCCGGTGCCGGTGTGTTTGCCATCGGTCATGAATTTTTCGGCGCTCATTCGGGATTCAAATGCCGCGTCGTACAAAAACTCGGTGTTATCCACCAACTCGCGCCATGTGCTGACGGGTTGAATGTTCACCTCCACCACACCCGGATCGGGCGTGACTTGCAGCATCTTGAGCCGTGGGTCGCGCGGCGGCGGATAGCCCTCGAGCACCACTTGCAGATTCAAAGCGACAGCGGTGCGCTCAATGGCGCTGACCAGCTCTAGGTAGCTGGTCAGCCGGGCCACGGGGGGCATGAAGACGTAGAGTAGGTTGCCCGCTTCAGCTTTCGCAGCTGCTTTACCGGGCGCTTGGCCAGGCACAGCGCGCACTTGCACACACAGCGCCGTGCGCGGCAACCAATGCGCCGATTCAAACGCTTCAGGCAGACGATCTGTGTCGGCATCTGGTGCAGCAGCAGTTGTACTTTGCACAGAACCCAGTGGCGGCTGCTCCAGCATAGGATCAAGCTCGACCAAATAAGGATACTCGTCCGTATGCACCCAAGGCAATGTGTCCAGCGGCAGGCGATAACCCAGCGGCGAATCGCCAGGCACAAGAAAAAGTTGCCCTCCGCGCACATGCCAAATCCCGGTCTTCCAGCGCGTCGCATGCGTCACGGGCAGCGCCTTGACGGCTGATAAATCTGCGTGTGGGCTCTCGTCCATCGATTGCAGTGGCAACACATAGCCCACCACAGCGCCTAGGCCTTGGTCAAACACGCGCGACATGCGCTCGCGCTCCGGCGCATCGGCCAAGCGCGGATCTTGCGGGCTCACGTTCACCGGCAGGCGTTTTTCGCGCCACAAAAAGTAAAACGTGTCCACAAACG
>JANMFP010000047.1:0-4451 GCA_031378135.1 Variovorax sp.
ACGCGTTGCACGCCAGGCGTCGTGCGGGCGATTTCTGTGGCTCGCGTTGCCTCTCGCTGCGTCACGCGGCCGAGCAAATAGGTGGTGCCGCGTTCTGTGACAACTTTGAAGGCATTGGCATAAAGATCTTTCGCATCCACGAAAGAAGCTTTCACGCGGCCTGTGACGAGTGCATCGGATGAGCGTGAAGCGAGCGATGTGTTGCCAAGCACAGCCAGTTCGTTGACGATGCTGCGCACGTTTTCCACGCGGCTCACAATGTCTTGTGCACGCGCTTTGTCGGCTTCGCTGGGTACTTCGCCAGTGAGCAACACTTGGCGGTTGTAGCTGGTGACGTTGATATGCACACGCTCTAACAACGCTTCGCGCAATCGACTTGTAGAGCGCAGCTCAATCCCTTCGTCTTCAAGTTGCGCACCTGAAGTGCGGCGATCCGTGGCAACGAGTGCGCCACCAGCGACCATGCCGCCGACGACCAAAGGCACACAACCAGCCAGAAAATACGAGCCAACAAGGGCTGTAGCCGGCATAAATATTGCACGTCGTGCTAATAAATTCATAGTATTCATAAATTCTCCTGATCACCTAACAACATGGCATCCACCCCGTCGCACAAGCAGTGCAGCGTGAGTTGATGAACTTCTTGGATACGCGCTGTGTGCTCATGGGGCACACAGATATGTACATCTGTCTCACTGAGCATGGCGCCGATCTTGCCGCCACCCTTGCTGTCTTTGCTGCCATCCTTATTCCCTGTGAGCGCAATCACGATCATGTCGCGCTCTTGTGCAACCTCTATCGCTTGGATCACATTGGCTGAATTACCACTGGCAGACATCACCAACAAGACATCGCCCCCTGTGCCGAGCGCGCGCAGCTGCTTGGCAAAAACTTGACTGAAATCAAAATCATCGGCAATGGCGGTCAGGATGGCGCTGTCGGCAGTCAACGCAATGGCGGCCAATTCTGGGCGCTCGCGCTCGTAGCGACCGATGAATTGCGCTGCAAAATGCTGCGCGTCTGCGGCTGATCCGCCATTGCCGCATACCAATACTTTGCCGCCATTGGTCACGCAGGCGAGCAAAGCTTCTGTGGCCTGTGCAATCGGTTTGGCCAATAGCTGCGCTGCTTGATATTTCAAGTCTGCGCTATCGATGAAGTTTTTTTCAATGCGTTGTTCGAGCATGGCGTTGGGTCGTGTGAATCACATGATACTAAATTGATAGCAAGGTTTCTTGTGTTTTTGCCGGCCAAGCCTAAATATTTACGATATTTTTGCATCAAGACGCATCAAAAGCGGCTTGCAGCCAATCAAGCTGAGCATCACTCCCCTGGCCTTCCAGCGCGATCACATCAAAGCGGCAAGCTGGCGTGCGGGCGAGGCGGCTGATGTAATGTTGCGCTGCGAAAATGATGCGCCTGCGTTTGATCGCGCTGATGCTGGCTGCCGCGCCGCCGTGGCTCTTGCTTTTGCGCTGCCTCACCTCCACGAACACCAAGGTGCCGTCAACTGTGCGCATGATCAAATCCACCTCACCACCGCCGCGCCCCGGTGTTTTGAAATTTCGCGCCACCAGCATCAGACCCTTGCTCTGCAAATAGCGCAGGGCACGCTCTTCTCCACTGTCGCCCACGGCTTTGCTCGTGAGGTCGCCTGCGGCTTTGCTCGTCAGGTCGCCTGCGGCTTTGGTGCTGAGCAAAGATGCGCCCGTCTTGAGCCCAAATTTTGCCGCTATGCTCTTAATATCGTTCATTCAAAGATTGTGCCGTGAAAGCAGACTTCTCTTCCGCCTTGGCTGCCGCGCAATCTGCTGCTGGCGGCCAGAATTACCCGCCCAGCACACTGTATATGCTGGCCACACCCATAGGCAATCTGGCCGATATCTCGCTGCGTGCTTTGCACGTGCTCCAACTCGTTGACACCGTGGCCTGCGAAGACACGCGCCACACACAAGGCATGCTCGGTATTTATGGCCTCAAGAAGAATTTAATGGCCCTGCATGAGCACAACGAACGTGAAGCGGCACAAAGCGTCATCACGCTGCTGCAAGCGGGTGGGCGCATCGCCTATGTCAGTGATGCGGGCACGCCCGCCGTGAGTGATCCAGGCGCGAGGCTGGCGGCAGCTGTGCATACCGCAGGCCTGCGCGTGATGCCGCTGCCGGGTGCGAGCAGTATCACAGCATTGATCAGCGCAGCGGGCTTGACTGGCGATTCAGGCGCTTTCGTCTTCGAGGGCTTTCTTTCCTCGAAAGCCAAAGAGCGCGACACTCAGGTGCAACAGCTCAGCACTGAACCCAAGGCCGTGATCTTGCTCGAAGCGCCGCATCGTATCGAAGCGCTGGCTACAGCATTGGGCATGCTTGGCGAACGCGCCATCACAGTAGGCCGCGAGCTCACCAAACAATTCGAGCAAATTGCAACCATGCCTGCCAACCAGTTCAGCACTTGGCTCGCGCAAGACAAGCACCGCCAAAGCGGAGAATTTGCTTTGGCCATTCATCCCAAGACATCGACGAGCGAAAACACAGGTGACGGCGAGCGAGTTTTGAAAATACTGCTGGCTGAGCTGCCCACCAAGACCGCTGTGAAGCTGGCGGCTGACATCACCAATGAGCCGCGCAATGCGCTGTATGAGTTGGCCTTGAAGCTCAAAAACGAAGATGCCTAAAGGCTTGGGGCGAAAACTGGCTGGCCAGTATCACGTCTACGTGATCAAGCTCGATGATCGCGTGTGGAACAGTGGCAAATTCCGCCGCTGCAATCCCGATCACGTGATGGGCAAGCCTTTCGTTTATGTCGGCATGACAGGGCTGGATCCCGACACGCGCTTCGATAAACACAAAGCCGGCATTCAAGCCAACACCTTCGTCACGGATTTCGGAGAGCGCTTGCTGCCTGAGTTGTACGAGCACCTGAACCCCATGCCGCATGAGGTGGCTAAAAAAATCGAGGTCGAGCTAGCGATTCAGTTGCAGGCCAAGGGCTATGGCGTCTGGCAAGGCTAGCTTGATGAATTTCTAAGCGTAAGTTAGCCAATCTGGCTTGTCTTCCAAGTGCGGCAAAGTGTTGTAAGTCACCAGCATGTGGCGCTTTGGCGTGAACGCAAATTCTGTGACGCTGCTGTTGCGAATACGCAGGTTCAGTTCAATCGTTGTTTGCGGCGATGTGCCCAGCACATGGCCGACTGCCGTGCTGATCGGCCCGCCGCTGGAACAAATCAAGATGCGAGCATCATCGCGCGCACCAAACTCTGCACGAACTTCATCGAGCACATCGGTGATGCCTTTGACGAAATGGGGATACGCCGGCATGCCTTTGGGTGCAACTGAGCCCTCCATCCAAGCTGCGAGCCCATCGCGCAGCAAACGGAAATGCTTTCGATAATTCTCTGGCGAGCGCTCGCGTGAGAGCGGCTCAGGATGAATCGCCTCAACCACGGCATCACTGTCGTATTCGTTGAGCCCCGGCCGCAAGACAGCGGCGGCATCAGAACCCATACCTTGCGCAATCCCCGCGTATGTTTGGGCATGACGCCGCAGCGTGCCCATGTAGGCACTATCAAAACGAAGCTGCTTGGCTTTGAAATATTCCCCAAGAGCGAAGGCTTGTTTTGCCCCAAGATCACTTAAATTGTCGTAATCAGCCGCACCAAAACTGGCTTGGCCATGGCGCACGAGGTAAAGAGTAGGCATCGTTTATTGTTGCGGAATCACTGGCCGCTGGCTATCAAGGCGGGGACAGCCGCCATTGATGGGTATGTGGACTTGTCAACGAAGATCAAAGAAGATCAAAGAAGATCAACTGCTATTAAATAAGTAGCAATGAGCTCAGTATTTATGCCGGCCAGAGGCCGAAAAAGCTTTGAAAAGGCAATAAGCACTGCCTTCCTTACTTATTTAAATACGCCAAACACCTTCTTGAGAATGTCGCTGCCCGTGCCCACAGGATCTTTGCGAATTTTCTTTTCTTCTTCGCCGATCATGAGAAACAAGCCATCCAAAGATTTGCCAGTGACGTATTGCTGAATATTGGACTCTTCTTTTTTGAGCAGTCCCAAGCCCTCGGCCTTGCCAGCGACAGCGTTGTATTTGCTTGCCAAATTCACCTTTTCAGTGGCCTTGGTCACCACAGGCAGGAATTTTCCAGCAAGCGGATTGCGTGTTTTTTCGGCGAAAAATTTGGTCACCGAGGTATCACCGCCGCCTAAGATATTTTTGGCATCCGTGACGTTCATGCCTTTCACGGCAGACACCAACAAATCTTTAGCAAACGGCACGGCTTGCTCTGCGCCTCGGTTCATCGCCGTGACGAGCTCATCCACTTTTTTGCCTTGGCCAATCTTTTTCATGAGTTTGCCGGCGTCATCAAGGAACCCCGGCAGCGGAATGCGCACTAAGTTGTTGCCGAGAAACCCGTCTGTTTTCCCCAAAATGCTCACGGCCGATAGA
>JANMFP010000092.1:0-1607 GCA_031378135.1 Variovorax sp.
GTGTTGCTCACGCCAGCGATTGAAGACTTCATCAAAGAGCGCGATGGCCAAGCGCAATGGGGCGTGGCCACGCTTGATGGCCGCGTGATCATCGGGCCTTCTTGGCTCACCACACCCACGCCGGCCACGAGCGAGCCAGAGTTTCACAGCGAAGAAGCGGGCGGTGTGGTCTATCGCATCATGGCGCAGCGTACGGATACCGCCGCGGGTGAGCTTGTATTGCTGCTGGCCGACGGCTCGGATGCGCGGCAAAGCTGGCTGCGTTCATTGCTCATCAAAGTGCTGCTGCCCAATGGCTTGCTGATTGCTGCTGTGATCTTTGCCGTCAGCTTGGCTGTAGCGCGGGCCCTCAAGCCGCTCACCGACATCACCCGCGCCGTGGAGCAACGCTCACCGCGCGATTTGAGCGAGCTCGATACCGCGCAAACCCCGCTCGAGGTGCGACCGCTGGTGGAGTCGCTCAATCGCTTGTTTGGCCTCGTGAATGCGCAAAGCGAATCGCAGCGCCGCTTCATTGCCGATGCGGCGCATCAGCTTCGCACGCCACTGGCCGGTTTACAAGCGCAGGTGGAAGCTTGGGTGCAGTCTGCACAGGCATCTCACATCAATATTTATGATGAAAAAGTGCATGTAGCCGGCAAGAATACTGCCCCAAATGCTATTACTTTAAGAGCAAATGAACTGATCCGCCTGCGCGATGCCACGCGCCGCACCTCTCAGCTCGCCACACAATTGCTCGCTCTCTCGCGCACCGATGCCCATAATTTGGGGCAAGCCGCGATGCAAAGTGTGGATCTCGCGCAGCTCTGCGCCGATGTGTTGGAGCAGCAGCTCGATAGCGCCACGCAGCAAGGCATTGATCTGGGTTTAGAGATTGAGCACAGTGCGCCCATGATCTTGCAAGGGCATGATTGGCTGTTGCGCGAACTGCTTTCCAATTTGTGCGACAACGCGATTCGCTACACCGCACTGGCTCATCGCCAGCTCCATCACCATCCGCTTCACGTTTTGCCATCGCAACATCGCTCGGGGGCGGATGTGACAACAGGCGGCCAAGTGACGTTGATCGCCAAGCCGCACGAGCGCGGCTTTTTACTGCAAGTGCGCGACAACGGCCCAGGCATTCGGGATGAAGAGCGCACGAAGGTGCTGCAACGCTTCTACCGCGTTCAGGGCACGCAAGGCGAAGGCAATGGGCTGGGCTTGGCCATCGCAGACGAAATCGCTAAGCTGCATCGCTCGCAACTCGTTTTATCGGATGCCGAGCCCGGCTCAGCAAACAGCTCACAGAGCGGCTCACACAGCGACTCATCGAGCGACTCATCCAACAGCTTGCGCGGCTTGCTGGTGAGTGTTTACCTGCATGCCAAGCCACTCGCTCTGTGATGAACGGCTCTCAAGCTGTGCGAGAATGTTTTGTATGTCAGAAGTAGAAACAAACACCTCCGCCGATAACGACACAGCCGCCCCGCGCAAGCGCCCCAAGCCGGGCGAGCGGCGTGTGCAAATCTTGCAAACCTTGGCCAGCATGCTCGAGCGCCCCGGCGCTGAGCGCGTGACCACGGCCGCACTCGCTGCCAAGCTTGATGTGTCAGAGGCCGCACTGT
>JANMFP010000120.1:0-3663 GCA_031378135.1 Variovorax sp.
CTCGCTCGTGCCAGCGCCGATTTCATACAGTTTTGCATCGCGCCAGAGGCGACCGAGCGGGTATTCGTTGATATAGCCATTACCGCCGAAAATTTGGATGCCATCGCCCGCCATTTTGGTGGCCATTTCTGCGCACCAGAGGATCACGCTGGCGCAGTCTTTGCGCACTTGGCGCACATGCTCGGTGCCGAGCATGTCGAGGTTTTTACCGATTTGGTAGCAGAAGGCGCGGCCCGCTTGAAGGATGGTGTACATATCGGCTACCTTGCCTTGAATGAGCTGGAATTCGCCGATGCTCTGGCCGAATTGTTTGCGGTCGTGAATGTAGGGAATCACATTGTCCATCACAGCTTGCATGATGCCAATCGGCCCAGCGGCGAGCACCGCGCGCTCGTAATCCAAGCCGCTCATGAGCACTTTTGCGCCGTTGTTCAAGCCGCCGATGATGTTTTGCGTAGGCACTTCGACGTTTTGAAACACCATCTCGCCCGTGTGCGAGCCGCGCATGCCCAGCTTGTCAAGCTTCTGTGCGGTTGAAAAACCTTTCATGCCTTTTTCGACGATGAAGGCCGTGATGCCGCGCGCATTGAGCTCGGGCTCTGTCTTCGCGTACACAATCATCGTGTCTGCGTCTGGCCCATTGGTGATCCACATTTTGCTGCCATTGAGCAAGTAATAGCCGCCCTTATCCTCAGCTTTGAGCTTCATGGAGATCACGTCTGACCCAGCGCCCGGCTCGCTCATGGCCAAGGCGCCCACGTGTTCGCCGGAGATCAGCTTGGGCAAGTATTTCTTGCGTTGTTCGGGCGTGCCATTGCGGCGAATTTGGTTGACGCAGAGGTTGGAATGCGCGCCATAGCTGAGGCCAATGGAGGCCGATGCGCGCGAGATTTCTTCCATCGCAATCATATGGGCCAAATAGCCCATGCCAGCGCCGCCGTATTCCTCTTCCACCGTGATGCCGAGCACGCCCAGCTCACCCATCTTGCGCCACAGGTGCATGGGGAATTGATCGTTTTTGTCCACATCGTGCGCGAGCGGCGCAATCTCTGCTTGCGCAAATTCGCGCACCGCATCGCGCAACGCATCGATGTCTTCGCCGAGTTGGAAATTCAATCCAGGTAAATTGTTCATCTCATTACTCCTTAATTAGTTGAGGACAGAGCAGCAGGGCGCTTCGCGCGTCTGCAGGTCTGTCCCGCAAAAACGCTAGTACCGCTTCGCTATATAAATCATCGTGGCCTGCATGAAGCCGCAGCTTTTGCGTTCGCCACCCGTCACATCAAACAATTCCGCCTGACACACCGCCAGCGTGCGCCCTGCTTTTTTCACTTCGCCGATGCAATGCACGCGCTCGCCAATTGCGGCGGAGGTGAAATTGATTTTGTATTCCACGCTGGTGACTTCCATGCCTTCGGGCGCCACCGTGAGCGCCGCATAGCCACAAGAAATATCTGCAAGCGCGCCCAATGCGCCGCCATGAAACGCACCTTGCTGCTGCGTCACCTTATCGCTCATGGGCAGGGCGAATTCCACTTTGCCTTGATCGACACTCACCAACTCGCATCCGATCGCCATCATCATGCCTTGACGCTTAAAGCTCGTCTCAATGCGTTCATGTATGGTGTTCATTTGGCTTTTTCCGATGATCTTTCGCTTTTGGTCAGCAGCACTTTGGCCTCTTTTTCATGCACCTTGATTTCATCGAGCTGCGCTTGAAGTTCGGCCAATTGGCCTTCTGTCTCCACGCGATGCGCGGTGAGCACAGTGAGGAATTTTTTCAGCTGCGCGGAGGTATCGCGCGGGCTGTCGTACATCTCGATAATTTCTTTCGCTTCGGTCAGCGAAAAACCCAGCCGCTTGGCGCGCAGGGTGAGCTTAAGCCGCGTGCGATCTTTACCGCTGTACACACGCGAGCGACCGCCTGCGCCCGCGCGCTCAGGTGTGAGCAAGCCCATGTCTTCGTAAAAACGAATGGCGCGTGTGGTCAAATCAAATTCGCGCGACAAATCGCTGATCGTGTAGGTCTGTGTTGCCATCGGGACAGCTTGAAAAAAGCGCTTCGGTTACGATAAAAATTGCTCTATTGACGTTTACGTAAACGTCAATACATGCACGAACTATACAACGAAATCTCTCTTATGAATGCCTTAGAAGCTGCCCTGCACTATCCGTTTGACACGGCGAGCGATGAGACGCTGCCCAAAGCCGGAAGCACCATCGAAGTCGCACCCGGCGTGCGCTGGATTCGCATGGCTCTGCCCTTCGCGCTCAACCACATCAACCTCTGGCTGCTGCGCGATGAAATGGAAGGCCAACGAGGCTGGACGGTGGTGGATTGCTGCATTGATCGCGCGGAAAGCCGCGAGCAGTGGCATCAAATTTTTGAGAGCGAATTGGAAGGCTTGCCGATCCTGCGCGTGATCGTCACGCATATGCACCCTGACCATATCGGCCTCGCGCATTGGCTTTGCGAACGCTGGAGCACGCCAGAGCGCACCTGCCGCCTCTGGATCAGCGCGACCGATTTCAACGCCGCACGCATGGCTTGCCAAGTAGCTGCCGGGCATGGCGGCGAAGTGGCGGCGAATTTTGTGCAATCGCATGGCATGAGCAACCCCGACCACCTGCGCCAAATCCGCGAGCGCACAGGCTATTACGCGCAAATGGTGCCGAAAGTGCCGGGCAGTTATGTGCGGCTCATGGATGGCAGGTCTGTGCAAATCGGTGGCAAGACTTGGCACTGCATTGCGGGCTACGGCCATGCCCCCGAACACATCGCCTTGCATTGCCCAGAGCTCAATGTGCTCATCAGCGGCGACATGATCTTGCCGCGCATCTCTACCAATGTCAGCGTGTATGACCTAGAGCCCGAAGCCAATTCGCTCGCGCTCTTCCTCGAATCCATTGCCAAAATGAAAGCGCTACCCGAGACCACGCTCATCCTCCCCAGCCACGGCAAACCCTTTACCGGCCTGCACGAACGCATTCGCCAATTGGAGCAACACCACGCAGAGCGCTTGTCTGAAGTCATGACCGCCTGCGCCGAAAAACCGCAAACCGCCCACGACATCGTCGCCATCATGTTCGAACGCGCACTCGATCTGCACCAACTCACCTTCGCGCAAGGCGAAGCGCTCGCGCATTTGCACATGCTTTGGCATCAAGGCGATTTAGTGCGTAGAAAGGTGAAGGGGATTTATCTCTTTCAAACAGCATGAATTCACTCTCCTACAATACGCATGAGCTGTTCGTATCTTTCTATTTATCACTATCTAATTTATAGCGCACTGCCCAATATATATGCCGGCCATACGCCGATTTAGCTTCAAAAACAGTCAGAAATAAGCCATGCGCGCCCTGCTCGCCACCTTCCATCTCCTGCGCGGCATCGGGCATCTGTTTCACGGCATGTGGACCATTGCCACCCGCTTCAACAGCGCCTCACATGAGCAACGCGCGCAGCACATCGCCGATTGGTCTCGTGGCGTGCTCAAGCTGCTCAACGTCACTGTCAAGATCCAAGGCCAGCCGCAAACCAGTGGCCCGCTCCTCGTCGTGCTCAATCATATTTCGTGGCTCGACATTTTGGTGATGCTCGCAGCGCAGCCGGTTTGCTTCGTCTCAAAATCTGAGGTGAAGCATTGGCCTGTCATCGGTTGG
>JANMFP010000126.1:0-2400 GCA_031378135.1 Variovorax sp.
GCCTCGGCGGTAGCCCCGTATGTTGAGTCAGCATCGTCCCCGCCTTCGGTTGCACCACACCAGTTGAAGTGCGCCCCTTGGTCTTCTGCCCCGGTGTGAAGGAGTTTTTCTTTCTTGCGCTCAGATACGCACCATCGGTCACGGGCTGAAACGTGGGGATCAAGTGATGTTTGCCATTGCCGATCAAATCGGCTCGGCCCATGGCCTTCAAAGCTTCGCGCAGGAGGGGCCAGTTGTTGGCGTCGTGGTAGCGCAAGAAGGCTTTGTGGAGGCGGCGGCGTTTGTCGCCTTTGACGATGTCGACGCTTTCTGAATCGCGGCTGATTTTGCGCAGGGGGTTTTTTTGGCTGTGGTACATCGCCGTGGCAGTCGCCATGGGGCTCGGATAGAAAGTTTGCACCTGGTCGGCGCGGAAACCGTTTTTCTTGAGCCAGATGGCCAAGTTCATCATGTCTTCATCGCGCGTGCCGGGGTGGGCGGCGATGAAGTAGGGGATGAGGTATTGCTTTTTGCCGGCCTCTTCGCTGTACTTGTCAAACAGCGCTTTGAATTTATCGTACGTGCCCATGCCAGGCTTCATCATTTTTGAGAGCGGGCCGCCTTCGGTGTGTTCGGGGGCGATTTTGAGATAGCCGCCCACGTGATGCGTGACGAGTTCTTTGACGTATTCGGGGCTCTCGACAGCCAGGTCGTAGCGCACGCCTGAGCCAATCAATATTTTCTTGACGCCGGGGAGGGCCCGGCCTTTGCGGTAAAGCTGGATGAGGCTGCTGTGATCGGTGTTGAGATTGGAGCAAATGCCAGGGTAGACGCAGCTGGGCTTGCGGCAGGCGGCTTCGATTGCGGGGCTCTTGCAGCCGATGCGGTACATATTGGCTGTGGGCCCGCCGAGATCGCTCACGATGCCTGTGAAGCCGGGCACGGTGCGCATCGTCTCGACTTCGCGAAGAATACTTTCTTCGCTGCGGCTTTGGATGATGCGGCCTTCGTGCTCGGTGATGGAGCAGAAGGTGCAGCCGCCAAAGCAGCCGCGCATGATGTTGACGGAAAAGCGGATCATTTCCCAAGCAGGAATTTTTGTCTCGCCGTCGTGTTTGCCGTTGGCGTCGGCGTAGCTGGGATGCGGGCTTCGCGCATAGGGCAAATCAAACACCAAATCCATCTCGGCGGTGGTCAGTGGAATGGGCGGCGCGGTGACCCAGACATCTTGCGACGTTGTGCCGCTGCCGTGCTGTTGCACAAGCGCCCTAGCGTTACCGGGGTTGGTCTCAAGATGCAGCACGCGATTGGCGTGGGCGTAGAGCACGGGATCGTCTTTCACCGCTTCGTAGCTGGGCAGGCGCACAACGGTTTTGTCGCGCGGGGATTGTGCGATGCCGTTTTTACGTAGCACTGTACCGAGCGAAGGGTTGGGCACGAAGGTCAGTGGTTGGATGTTGCTTGCTGGAGTATTTTTTAAGCTTTTTAGCCCATTAGCCGGCAAAGATACTGCGTCGTATGCTACTGTATTCATAGCAACCGTTGCCCCATCTTGTACACAACTACCGCCTTGGCTTTTCGCCAAATCCGAGCTCATCATGTAGGGGTTGACGTGTTGATCCACGCGGCCGGGTTCGTCCACGCTCGTGGAGTCCACTTCAAACCAGCCTTCAACCGATGTGCGGCGAACGAAGGCTGTGCCGCGCACATCGGTGATGTCTTCGATCTTTTCTTTGCGGCCTAGGCGATGCGCGATTTCCACGATGGCGCGCTCGGCATTGCCATAGAGCAAGATGTCGGCTTTGCTGTCCAGCAACACTGATCGGCGCACTTTGTCTTGCCAATAATCGTAATGCGCGATTCGGCGCAAGCTGCCTTCGATGCCGCCAAGCACGATGGGCACGCCGGGATACGCCTCTTGGCAGCGCTGCGAATAAACCGTTGATGAGCGATCAGGCCGCTTGCCGCCCTTGCCGCCGGGCGTGTAGGCATCATCCGAGCGGATTTTGCGATCCGCCGTGTAGCGGTTGATCATGGAATCCATGTTGCCGGCCGTGACGCCGAAAAACAGATTCGGTTTGCCTAAAATTTTGAAAGGCGCGGCGCTTTGCCACTCGGGCTGCGCAATGATGCCGACGCGAAAGCCTTGGTTTTCCAGCATGCGGCCAATCACGGCCATGCCGAAGCTGGGGTGATCGACATAGGCATCGCCAGTCACTAAAATAATGTCGCAGCTGTCCCAGCCGAGCGCTTCCATCTCGGCACGAGAAGTGGGCAAGAATTTGGCCACACCAAAACGCGCCGCCCAATATTTGCGATAGCTCGCCAATGGCTTGGCATCGCGGGGGAAGAGCGACACGTCGCTGAACATGGGGGGGGATTTCGACAAAGGCTTTGTCGCGATGACTGTCATAAGTCATG
>JANMFP010000165.1:0-1574 GCA_031378135.1 Variovorax sp.
GTTGAGCAAATCAACTTGATTCATAAGTTATGTTTATACATTGATTTTGAAATCTCATTGGACGATAGGAATTTTCGCTTCCAGAATACATGCAAATGAATGAGGTGAACATGAGCGTAGCAAATATCGGGCATTGGGTCAGCGGGCAGATTGTGGCTGGGGTTTCTGATCGCCATCAAAGCGTTTTTAATCCCGCCACAGGCGCAGTTACAGGCCAAGTCGCCTTGGCTTCTAGTGCTGAAGTGGAAAAAGCCGTTGCCTCTGCGCAGGCAGCTTTTCCCGCATGGGCCGATGCACCGCCGCTCAAGCGCGCGCGTGTGATGTTTAAATTTCTCGAATTACTCAATGCGCACAAAGACGATTTGGCGCGCATGATCACCTTGGAACATGGCAAGGTGTTTACCGATGCGCAAGGCGAGGTGACGCGCGGCATCGAGATTGTGGAATTTGCCACAGGCATCCCGCAGCTTTTGAAAGGCGATTACACCGAGCAAGTGGGCACAGGCATCGACAATTGGACGATGCGCCAGCCTCTGGGCGTGGTGGCCGGCATCACGCCGTTTAATTTCCCTGTGATGGTACCGATGTGGATGTTCCCGGTGGCGATTGCAGCAGGCAATTGCTTCATCTTGAAGCCCAGCCCGATTGATCCCTCGCCCTCGCTTTTCATGGCCGAGTTGCTCAAAAAAGCGGGGCTGCCCGATGGTGTGTTCAACGTGGTGCAAGGCGATAAAGAAGCCGTGGATGCGTTGCTCGTGCATCCCGATATCAAGGCGGTGAGCTTTGTAGGCTCCACGCCGATTGCAAACTACATTTACGAGACGGGTGCAAGGCATGGAAAGCGTGTTCAGGCTTTAGGCGGCGCAAAGAATCACATGATCGTGATGCCGGATGCTGATATGGATCAAGTGGTTGATGCTTTGATTGGCAGTGCGTATGGCTCTGCGGGCGAGCGTTGCATGGCGATCTCTGTGGCCGTGCTCGTGGGCGATGTGGGCGATCGCATCATGCCTGCTTTGATGGAGCGCACGAAGGCTTTGAAGATCAAAAACGGAACGCATCTTGATGCCGAAATGGGCCCGATCGTTACGAAAACTGCGCACGACCGCATCACGAATTACATCGGCATTGGCATACGTGAAGGCGCGAAGCTGCTGGTTGATGGCCGCAGTTTTGCCAGCAAGGAAGCAGGGTGCGAGAGCGGCTTTTGGCTCGGCGGCACGCTGTTTGATCATGTGCAACCGCATCACAAGATCTATCGTGAGGAAATCTTCGGCCCCGTGCTCGCCTGCGTGCGCACGCCCGATTTCGGCGCTGCAGTAGATTTGGTCAACGCCCACGAATTCGCCAACGGCGTGAGCTGCTTCACGCGCGACGGCGGTATCGCCCGTGAATTCGCGCGCCGCATCCAAGTCGGCATGGTCGGCGTGAATGTCCCCATTCCTGTGCCCATGGCCTGGCACGGCTTTGGTGGCTGGAAGCGCTCGCTTTTTGGTGACATGCATGCCTACGGTGAAGAGGGTGTACGCTTTTACACTCGCCAAAAATCCGTGATGCAAAGATGGCCGGATAGC
>JANMFP010000217.1:0-2770 GCA_031378135.1 Variovorax sp.
ACATAAGCTGTGCCCGGATCCAGCAAGCCACGGAGCACCTGCGCTGAGAGATCCATCATGCGGATGCGTGCTGGAATGGACGATGCTCTGAGCAGTGCTTGGAACAGAGTGACTTTGGTATTGCAATAGCCGACTTTTGCATCCAAGGTTTCCGTTGCACTGGTGTCATAAAAGCCACCAGGTATGCCAAACGCGATTTCATCGCGCACCCAGTCGTGTATCAAAACTGCTGCTGCAACGCGAGATGGGGCAGCGCGTGTGATGTCTTGGGCCAGTTGGACAATACGCGGGTGCTCGGTTTGAATCAGCGGCGTGCTTCCCAAATAGCCTGTGGCGCTTGCATGTGCTGGTATGTGGGCAGATGCGGCAGTGGCAGTGGTTGTGAACATGGCGTGATGGATGAAGGTGCGCCTAGAAATGGGCATGGCGAGATCCTTGCAGAAATTCAGGTGTTGATCTGAAAGCCTAGTTTGAACAATTCATAACGGCGTTATTGAGTCAGACAATAACACCGTTATGAATCCTAGTAAGATGCAGGGACATTGAAGCCAATCGTCCATCCCATGAAGCAAACCGCACGCAAAATAGTGCCTGCCAACACAGACCCAAGCGGAGCTTTGATGGATGCTGCGCGGCATATTTTTCAGAGTGAGGGTGTGAAGGGTTTGTCGGTGCGCCGGGTTGCGCAGCAGGCAGGATGCACCACAATGGCTGTGTATTCTCGCTTCAATGGCAAAGCGGGCATCTTGGGGGCCTTGTTTGATGAAGGGTTTGAAATGCTCGCACTTGCGCAGCGATCCATCAAGCCAGGCTTGCAAAACGAAGCTCGCTTGCTCGCGCTTTGCCAAGCCTATCGAACCACCGCAACAACCTATCCGCATCACTATGCTTTGATGCTCGGGCAATACAGCGGCGAGCTTTCGCCCTCCGAGGCCAGCCAAATCAAAGCGATGAGTACGTTGGCGTTTTTAACCGATGCTGTGGCCAGCCTACCCAGCATGCAGCGCCAAAAGCGCCAAGCTTCTGAAGAGGTGGCCAATGCATTGTTTGCGTTGTGTCATGGCTGGGTATCGCTTGAGAAAACGGGATTTTTTCGCGACTCGAAGAAGAACAAGCAAGCGTTTGAGCGCGCTGTGCTCTCCTTGGTTACTTAGGCACGCCCTTATTGGCCAGCGCATCGGCGCGTTCATTGCCCGGATCGCCCGCATGCCCCTTGACCCAGCGCCATTCAATCTCATGGCCAGCGGTGTTGACGAGCGTATCCAGCGCTTGCCATAAATCCACATTCTTCACGGGCTGCTTAGCCGCCGTTTTCCAGCCCTTGGCCTTCCAGCCGGGCAGCCATTCGGTGATGCCTTGCAACACATATTTGCTGTCTAGGTGCAAAGTGATTTTGCAAGGCCGCTTGAGTGCTTTGAGCGCCTCAATCACCGCCATCATCTCCATGCGATTGTTCGTCGTCTCTTTTTCTCCACCGAAAAGCTCTTTTTCAGTCCCGCCCGATTGGAGCAATGCGCCCCAGCCCCCAGGGCCAGGATTACCTTTGCATGCGCCATCGGTGTAAATTGTGATGAGGTTCATCGCCCACCCACCCGCAATCTCACATGCATCGCGCAAGCAACGAACAGCATCACGCAAAGCACGACTTCGATCATCGCCAAATAATTGCTCGGTGCTCGGTCTGACCACGCTCGGGTGATGCCTTCGGCGAAATACAACCACACCATGAGGCTGACCCAGCGGTAGGTGTACATGCGGTTTTTGAGGAAACCGGCGAGTGGGATGCACAGCGGCAGCACTTTGAGCGCGAGCCAACTGCCGCCCGGGCGGATGGGAGCGAGGAAGAGTTCCCAAGCCAGGCCCAGCGCAATCAGGCCAAGTAGGCTGCCTACGGCAAGCCATTGAATCAGGCGCAATTTGGAGGTCAGCTCGGGGGAGGGCGGGGAAACAGCTTCTGGCGCAGCGTTAGCCGCAGTGGGTTCAGTCATGCAAGTGTGCTCAAAAACAAAAAACAAAAAAACAGCATGGCATGATAGCGCCCATGAATCAGCTTGCTCGTCTTGTGGCAAATATCCGCGCAGAAATTCCCATTTTGATGGAAACGCTGCGCACCTTCCCGTGGGGCAACACGACGACTGTGCTGCGCGAGCGTTTTCGCGAAGATCGGTTGGGGCTCACGGCCTCTAGCCTGACGTTCACCACGGTGATCGCGCTCGTACCGCTGGTGACTTTGATCCTCGCGGTGTTCACGGCCTTCCCTGTGTTCGCGAAGATGCAAGTAACTCTGCAAACCTGGCTTGTGCAAAGCCTCGTGCCAGATAATATTGCACGTATTGTGCTCGGCTACCTCACACAGTTTGCAGCCAAAGCTTCTCGTCTGGGGGTGGTAGGCTTGATTGCGTTTGTTTTCACGGCGCTGGCGCTGATTTTTACGATGGATCGCACACTGAACAATATTTGGCGCGTGCGCCAACTGCGGCCTTTTGCACAGCGGCTGCTGATCTATTGGGCGGCGCTCACGCTCGGGCCCGTGTTGCTCGCAGGCAGCTTGACGCTCACGTCTTATGCGATTTCTGCATCGCGCGGCTTCGTTGGCGTGATGCCCGGCGGCCTGCGCTTTTTGCTCGACGCGCTGGAGTTTGCATTGCTGGCTGCAGGCATGGCAGCGCTGTATCACTACGTGCCCAACACCAAGGTGAAATGGGCGCATGCTTGGGCAGGCGGCATTTTTGTGGGAATCGGTTTTGAAGTGGCCAAGGGCTTGCTGTCT
>JANMFP010000225.1:0-3281 GCA_031378135.1 Variovorax sp.
CACTGTGATGGCAAAGGCCAAAATCAAAGTGCCATAAGGCTCACCCACGCGCAACGCCACCACCTCCGCATGCACCACTGAGGCAAACACCGCAGCAAACAAAGCGGGCAACAACAGCAAAGCGATGGAGGCGTTCAGCCATCCGCCCAAGGCCAGGGCGGCTAGTGCCAGCGCGAGCACGGGAAGCCAGCGTGTCCATAGTGGAATGTGAGCGTGTTGCATTGCCATGCGTACATCATGGCATGAGTCGATGACAAATCAACGCTTGAACGCAAAAACCGCCGTGCTCGCTCGGGCATTGGGTGCAAAACGGATTTCTCGGCCTGCTTGCCAACCGAAGGCATCTTCAACGCGCAGACCATTTTTCTGCGCCAGCGTTTCAAAATCTTTGAAGGTGCCCACGCGGATATTCGGTGTGTCATACCACTGGTAGGGCAGGGTTTTCGTCACGGGCATTTGGCCTTGCAGGACTTGCCATCGATTGGGCCAATGCGCAAAATTGGGGAAGGCGACGATGCCCAGTTGACCCACCCGGGCTGTTTCCACCAACATGGTTTCTGCATTGCGCAAATGCTGCAAGGTATCGATTTGCAGCACCACATCAAAGCTCTGATCGCGAAACATCGACAAGCCGGCATCCAAATTGGCTTGGATCACATTCACGCCGCGCTGGATGCACTCATGCACACCTTCATCACTGATTTCTACGCCATAGCCTGTGCAGCCACGCGAAGCTTTTAAGTGCGCAAGCAACGCACCATCACCGCAGCCCAAATCGAGCACATGGCTACCTTCAGGAATCATTTGCGCAATGCGCTGGTGTAAGGCTACATTGCTCATTGGCCGGCATCCATACTGAGTTGAATGCTCTCAAAATAGGAGCGAATGGCATTCATATAGCGCGAATCATCCAGCAAGAAAGCATCGTGCCCATGCGGCGCATCAATCTCGCAGTAGCTCACATCGCGACCATTGTCGAGCAGCGCTTGCACGATCTCGCGCGAGCGGGCGGGCGAAAAACGCCAATCGGTGGTGAAGCTCACGAGCAAGAATTTTGCCGTTGCTTCAGCCAAAGCTGCACTGAGATTGCCACCGAATTTTTTAGCCGGATCGAAATAATCGAGCGCTCGCGTGATGAGCAGATAGGTGTTGGCATCAAAATACTCCGCAAATTTATCACCTTGATAGCGCAGATAACTTTCGATTTGGAATTCCACATCTTGGGTGGAGTATTTCAAATCAACGCCATCGCGCAAGAGTCTTCCGAATTTCTCATTCATCACGTCATCGCTCAGATACGTGATGTGCCCAATCATTCGTGCAATGCGCAATCCGCGCTTCGGGATAACGCCTTGCGCATAAAAATGCCCGCCATGGAAATCAGGATCGGTGGCAATCGCGCGGCGCGCTACTTCGTTGAATGCTATGTTCTCCGCATTCAAATTCGGCGCACTCGCCACCACCACGGCATGCGTGATGCGCCGGGGGTATTGCAGCGTCCAAGAAAGTGCTTGCATACCGCCTAAGCTACCGCCCATCACGACGAACTTATCAATGCCCAGTGCATCGAGCAAACGCGCTTGTGCGTTGACCCAATCTTCGACAGTCACGACCGGAAAATCCGCACCATACACTTGATCCGTATCCGGGTTCGTATGCATCGGTCCGGTGGAGCCAAAGCATGAACCAAGATTGTTCACACCGATCACAAAAAAATGATTCGTATCCACAGGCTTGCCCGGGCCAATCATGTTGTCCCACCAACCCTCGGACTTGTCTTGCCCTTCGTAGCTGCCCGCCACATGGTGCGAAGCGTTGAGCGCATGGCAGATCAAAACGGCATTCGTTTGATCTGCATTGAGTTGGCCATAAGTTTCATAGGCTAGGTCGTACCCACGAATGCTTGCGCCGCTTTGCAATTGCAAGGCGGCTTCAAAATGCATCGACTGAGGTGTGGCGATCAAACTCATGACATAAAAAAACCCGGTTTTGCCAAACGCGAAACCGGGGGATCATTTGAGAATCGGCTCTCGTGTTTAGCAGTATTTCTTAAGCGCCCGCAAGCTGAAACAAATCGGCGCAAGTCAAGTATATCAAGCCCGAGTGATCTCAGGCATTTACTTAAACTTTACCGCGCATCCACTTTAGCTTTGCATGTGCTGCTCAAACTAAAGCACTTAACCACTCTCAAGGAATTCTCATGTCAGATCAAACACCTTCAAACCCCAACGGCAAACGCCGTGCTTTCCAAGCCATCGCCGCCGTTGCCACGCTTGGCTTTTTAGGCAAAGCTGTGGCTCAAGGCATGCCAGGGCGCGGCGATCACGGCAACCCACAGGCCATGGTTGAGCGCCGCGTTGATCACTTGATCAAGTTGTTGAACGGCACGCCCGAGCAAAAAACCAAGCTGCTCGCCCTCGCGCAAGCCGCCATGGCTGATATGAAGCCGATGCGCGAGCAGCTCTTGGCCTCCCGCAAGCGCGGCATGGAATTGCTCGCAGCCGCCAGCATCGATCGCGGCGCAATTGATAAATTGCGCGGCGAATCCGTGCAACTCATGGATGGCCTCAGCCGCCGCATGAGCGCACACATGATGGATGCTGCCGAGGTGCTCACGCCTGCGCAGCGCACGATTGCGGCAGACAAAATGAAGCAGCGCGGCGAGCGTGGTGGGCAGCGGGGGCATGGTGGTGGATTGGGTGGCCATGGTGGCAGCTGGTTTCGTTGATCTCGCTCTGAGCGCGTGATAAGGTGGTGGCATGTCCGCTGCCACCTCCATCACAAGCTCCGCTCCACCTTCTGCGTCAAGCTTCTGGCTCATGAAGAGCGAGCCCGATGAATGCTCCATCGACGATCTCGCTGCCCTGCCCGATCAAACCGTCGCGTGGACGGGCGTGCGCAATTATCAAGCCCGCAATTTCATGCGCGAGATGCGCCTAGGCGATCTTGCGTTTTTCTACCATTCCTCCTGCCCGCAGCCCGGCATTGCGGGCATCGTGCGCATCAGCCGCTTGGCTTATACCGATGCCGCGCAGTTCGATCCGCAGAGTAAATATTTCGATCCCAAATCCAAGCTTGATGCCCCGCGCTGGGAGCATGTTGATGTGAAGCTCGTGCGCAAGCTGCCCTTGATCACACTTGCCGCCTTGCGCGAGATACCTGCCCTCGCTGATCTCACTATTCTGCAACGCGGCAACCGCTTGTCCATTACGCCCGTCGATCCTGTCCATTGGGATCAAGTGCTTAGACTCATTGCTATTAATTAGATAGCTGTTTGCGCA
>JANMFP010000235.1:0-4957 GCA_031378135.1 Variovorax sp.
TCTTCAATCGTGATGATGTGGCCATAAGAGTTCTCGTTGCGGTGATCCACCATCGCAGCCAGCGTGGTGGATTTACCCGAACCGGTTGCGCCGACCAAGATCACGAGGCCGCGCTTGGTCATCGTGACCTCTTCCAGCACGGTAGGCAGGCCAAGCGATTGAATGGTGGGCAAAGTTTGCGGAATCACGCGCAGCACCATGCCGACTTTGCCCTGCTGAATAAAAGCATTCACACGAAAACGCCCGACGCCGGGTGGCGAAATGGCGAAATTGCACTCTTTGGTGCGCTCAAATTCTGCGGCCTGCTTGTCGTTCATGATCGAACGCGCCAGCGCCAGCGTGTGCGCGGCTGTGAGCGGCTGCGGCGAGACTTTGGCAATCTTGCCATCCACTTTCACGCCGGGCGGGAAGTCGCTCGTGAGAAACAAATCCGAGCCATTGCGGCTGGTCATCAATTTCAAAAGGTCATTGATAAACTTAGAAGCTTGGTCGCGTTCCATGAAACGCCTCCTTTCTTATTGGAAATACCAGAATACAAAAATACCGGACGCAGAAGACGCAGAAAAAAATTCAAAAATGTAATCCTATAAAGTAAAGCAGATTTAACGGGATTCTCTTTTTGGTATTTCTTTTGCGTAACCTTTGCGTCTTCTGCGTCGGGTATTTGAATTTGTCTTTCAGCCTCAGCCCACAAAGTTCTCAGGAATCTTCGCTTTACTGCGCGCCTCTGCCGCCGAGATGAGATTGCGCTTCACGAGGTCAGTCAAATTTTGATCCAGCGTTTGCATGCCCACGCTGTTACCCGTTTGGATGGAGGAATACATTTGCGCCACTTTCGCTTCGCGTATCAAATTGCGGATGGCCGATGTGCCCAGCATGATTTCGTGGGCGGCGATTCGGCCTGAGCCATCTTTGGTCTTGCACAGGGTTTGAGAGATCACGGCTTGCAGCGATTCGGAGAGCATCGCGCGCACCATTTCTTTTTCATCTGCAGGAAACACGTCGATGATGCGGTCAATCGTTTTGGCGGCGCTGGATGTGTGAAGCGTGCCGAAAACGAGGTGGCCCGTTTCTGCAGCCGTCATCGCCAAACGGATGGTTTCTAAATCGCGCATTTCACCCACCAAAATGCAATCTGGATCTTCGCGCAGCGCAGATTTCAAAGCGGCGGCGAACGAGAGCGTCATGGGGCCGACCTCGCGTTGGTTGACCAAGCATTTTTTGGATTCATGCACGAACTCAATCGGATCTTCCACGGTCAAAATATGGCCGTATTCGGTTTCGTTCAAGTGGTTCACCATCGCAGCGAGTGTGGTGGATTTTCCAGAGCCTGTTGGGCCGGTCACGAGCACCATGCCGCGTGGCTTGAGCGCTAAATCAGCAAAAATCTTTGGCGTATTCAGTTGCTCAAGCGTTAAGATTTTTGAGGGAATGGTTCGAAAGACGGCAGCTGCGCCGCGATTTTGGTTGAACGCATTCACGCGGAAACGCGCCAAGCCCTCAATCTCAAAAGAAAAATCGCATTCCAAGAATTCTTCGTATTGCTTGCGCTGCGAATCGTTCATGATGTCATACACCATGCTGTGAACCGCTTTATGGTCAAGCGCATCCACATTGATGCGGCGTACATCGCCGTGCACGCGAATCATGGGAGGCAGGCCGGCCGACAAGTGCAAATCAGAGGCTTTGTTTTTGACGCTGAAGGCGAGCAGTTGGGTGATATCCATGGTGAGGCTTTTTTCGTTGCTATAGGTTAACAATTACATTATGGACATGATTTCAGACAATTTGAGCAAGGTCAAGGCGCAGATACACGCAGCCTGCGAGGAATTCGCCCGCGCGCCACACAGTGTTCAACTGCTTGCGGTGAGCAAAACCTTCCCCGCGCTAGCTGTGCGCGAGGCCTACAGCACAGGCCAACGCGCTTTTGGCGAAAACTATATTCAAGAAGGCGTGGAGAAAACGCGAGAGCTGGCCGATTTGCCAGACATCGAATGGCACATGATTGGCCCGATTCAGAGCAATAAAACGCGCTTGGTAGCGGAGCATTTTCAGTGGGTGCATTCGGTGGATCGACTGAAGATTGCGCAGCGTTTATCCGAGCAACGGCCTGCGCATTTGCCGCCATTGCAAGTGTGTTTGCAGGTGAACATTGATGGCGGGGCGAATAAATCAGGTTGCTTGCCATCCGAAGCTCACACCGTGGCTTTTGCCATTGCGCAGCTGCCTCATCTGCAATTACGTGGTTTGATGGTCATTCCCGAGCCCGCTCCTAATTTTATAGCTGCCTGCGCAGCTTTTATGCCGGCCAGAGAGCTATTTTTATCAATAAAAGCACAAATTCCCAGCCTTGATACGCTTTCAATGGGGATGAGTGCTGATTTGCGCGCTGCGGTGAAAGAGGGGAGCACGATGGTGCGGGTGGGGACGGCTATTTTTGGTGCTCGGGCTTGACTTTGTTGGTATTGGCGGGATCGCGCTACGGGTGCGCTTTGCTACGTGTCCTCCGGCGGCGTTGAGCTTTGTATTTCGTCGATAAGTTGGTTTCGCCGCCTCCCCCTTTACCTCCGCAAAGCGCACCCGCAGCGCGATCTTGCGGCTGGGATAGTGTGCAAGCAATTTTTGGTTTGGTTAAGCCGTGACGATCCAGCCCTCTAGCGGATCGAATTTCGGCAGGCCATAGTTCTTTTTCCCATCGAGATGCTTGCCATACGCCCAGTGCGCTTGCAGCATGCAAAGCACAGCATCTAAGCTGTCGCCGCTGGCGTCTTCGATGAGTTGCTCGCGTTGTGCGTTGGAGAGTTTGAGGCGCACTTTAAGGCGGGTTTGACCGAGCTCAAGGGCGGTCAGGATGTCTTTGCGGGCGATCAAGCGGTCTGGAGTCTGCTTGGCTTTGTCGTCGCTTTTGTAGCTGCGATTGCCAAGAATTTCTCGGGCGAGCAGGCCGGGGTAGGCTTCTAGCGCTACTTTATGCGTATTGCCTTTGTGCAAACCTGGAAAGTGGCAGTTCGCTTGAAGCAGCAAAGGCACGCCCGCATGCAGCATGTAGGCCACCGGTGGGTTAACCCATTTCATGCTAGAGCTGCTGCCCGCGGGCACATCCGCTGCGCGGTGTGCGAATTTTCCGCCGACTGGGCGGACATCGCAAAAGGCTTTGAATGTGGCGCGGATTTGTTCGCGGCTCAAGCTGGCGTAATGCTGCATGCAGGCCTGCCAATCAGTGGGCCACTGCAATGTTTCGACTAATTCACGCGGTAGGCCAAAAGGCAGATCGAAGCCGCCGATCCATTTGCGGTCTGTTTGCAGCCATGCGCCGAAGCTATCTAAAGAATCGAATCGCTCTAATTTTGATAGCGCACTACGCAATAAAATCGCCGGCGATTTGCCATTTTCTTCCAAGAGCTCTTCACTCAAAGCGACCACCACTGGTTTTCGCTTGGATGGGCTTGATGAGAAATCACATCCGATGATTTGTATCATTTTCTATCCCAAAGCCAGCGCCATCACACCTGCTGCAATCGCACAAGCACCCAAGATACGCAGGCCGCGATCGCTCTCGCCGAGCAGCTGCCCGCCAATCAATGCGGCAAACAGCATGCTGACTTCACGCGCGGGTGCCACATGGCTCACAGGCGCCATGGTTGCCGCATAGAGCACCAGCACATAGCCCACTGGGCTGAAAATGCCAACGACTGCGGCGTATTTCCATTGCAGTTTCCACAAACGCTTTGCTTGCTGCACGTCACGCAACACTGGAAACACGGTGTAGGGCATGCGCAGCACATTGCACCAGTAATCAAACAAAATCGGCGAGACAGCGAGCACCTTCACCGTCCACGCATCTAAGATGGTGTAGCAAGCGATCAACATGCCGGTCAGAGCGCCCCAAAACACGCCTTTCAGGATGCGCTCTTTTTTAGCGGGATCGTGCGCTGATCTGAACAAGGCTGGTCCACCAGCGACCAAAAAAACGCCGATGACCGCGCCCGCAATGCCGAGCACACCATAAGAAGATAACTGCTCACCAAACACCACCACAGCGATGCCTGAAGACAACAAAGGGCCACTGCCGCGTGCTACCGGGTACACCACGGTTAAATCGCTTTTGCGATACCCAGTGAGCAAACACATGAAGTACAGCCAATGCACGAAGCCGCTGATCGACATGGCCGTCCATTCTTTCCAACCCCAAGTCGGTACCACCTTCCAGCCCAGCCAAATGCACAACGGCGACCAAGCGATGAACATCACGAGCGAGGAGAAAAACGCAAAGCGCGAATCGCCTCCTGCTTTTTTCGCGGCGATATTCCACAGTGCATGAATCAGCGCGCCAATCAGTACCAAGGCCAGAGCAGTGAGCGGCATCGCGTTAGCTCACACCAGACATCAGGCATTTGCCAAACTCAATTCGCATGCGCACAGCAAAAGGGCTGCGTGGAGCAGCCCTTGCGACCCGCATCGACTTGTGATGCATCAAGACCTGCCAATGATGCTCGCCGTTGCCATGAGCTCTTCGAGCAGAGCCAAAGATACTTTACCGCTCACACCATACGGGTTGAGCTCGGGGGTCTCAGAATATTTGAGCACGATGGATGTGTTGAGTTTGGCCAGATTGACTTGCCCCATCGTCCATCCGCCAAAGCGGCGCTCAGCGATTTCTTGGAAATCGAGCAACACCACATCCTTGTGACGCTTGTCTTTGCAAATGTGGTTGTACAGCTCGCTGACTTGCCCGCGCCCGCCTTCAATGGCTTGTAAGAAGATGCCTGCGCCATAGCAGAGGATGCCGGTGATGCCCAGCTCTGGATTGTGTTTACGTGAATCGGCCAAAATACCGTCGATGACTTCGGGCTTGGATGGATCAGCCAAGCGGCTAACGTAGAGGAGACGAACGAGCATGATGTGTGCCTAAAAAAATGGGTGAATGTTTGGAGGGTTTTACTTGCCCGTCGGATCG
>JANMFP010000244.1:0-3501 GCA_031378135.1 Variovorax sp.
AGCGAGCCATAGTGCTTTGACACCAGCGCATCGCGCGGATCTTCCCGCTCCATCACGCAGGCCAGCGCAAACTCTTCGCTCAGTTGCATCGGCACATCTTTGAGGCTGTGCACCGCAATATCGGCGCGATCTTCCTGCAAAGCCAACTCCAGCTCTTTCACAAACAGGCCTTTGCCGCCCACTTTAGACAGTGTGCGATCCAAAATCTGGTCGCCCCGCGTCGTCATGGGCACAAGCAGAGCCTCGTGCCCTAATTTCTTCAAATGAGCCTGCACATGCTCGGCTTGCCACAATGCAAGCCGGCTTTCACGGGTAGCAATACGGATCTTCATGACGGATCTTCATCGAATCTTCATAACTAATGGATATGGCGGCATGTCAAAAAAACAAACGAAGGGCGTAACCATCCTGTAATGAATGCCACATCAGCGATGCTAGCATGTGCGCATGAACAAGATAGCCGCCACAAAACTCGATTTAAAAGACGACTCCAAAAGAGACAAAGATCGCCCGTTGATCGAAGACATTCGCATGCTCGGGCGAATTTTGGGCGATGTGATTCGCGAGCAAGATGGCGCAGCTGTTTATGACATCGTGGAAAAAGTGCGCAAACTCTCTGTGGCATACCGCCGGCATGCGGATGCGCAGGCTGAGAGTGATTTGAAGAAGCTTCTCAAATCCCTGTCGAATGAGCAAACCGTGAGTGTGATTCGCGCCTTCACTTACTTCAGCCATTTAGCCAACCTCGCTGAAGACCGCCACCACATCCGCCGCCGCGCCATTCATGAGCGGCGCGGTGATGTGCAAGATGGCAGCTTAGATGCTGCATTTGCAAGGCTGCGTGCCAGCGGCCACACCACCAAAGGCATTGCCAAGATGCTAAGTAGCGCCTTCATCTCCCCGGTGCTTACGGCGCATCCCACTGAGGTACAACGCAAGAGTATTTTGGATGCAGAAAGGGCGATAGCCGGCATATTATCTGCGCGCGATGCTCCTGAATTAGGAGTGCGTGATAAAACCGCACTGGAGTTGCAATTGCGCGCCCGAGTCACGCAGCTGTGGCAAACGCGCCTCCTGCGCTACACCAAGCTGCAAGTGGCCGATGAGATTGAAAATGCGCTCTCGTATTTTGAAGCGACTTTTCTCAAAGAAATTCCGCGTCTCTATGAGGACGTCGAAGAGCGCGTGGGTAAGATTGATGAAGCTTTTTTCCGCATGGGCAATTGGATCGGCGGCGATCGCGATGGCAACCCGAATGTGACCGCTGCCACGCTCGATCTCGCGCTACGCCGCCAAAGTGAAACCGCTTTGCGCCACCACTTACGCGAAGTGCATTTCTTGGGCGCAGAGCTTTCTACATCGCTCATGCTGGTCGGTGTGACGCCTGCGATGCAGGCGCTGGCAGACCGTAGCCCAGATGCCAGCGAGCATCGGAAAGATGAGCCTTACCGCCGCGCCCTAATCGGCATGTATGCCCGCTTGGCTGCCACCTTGCAAGAGCTCACCGGCACAGAGGCCGCCCGCCATGCCGCTGCGCCGCAAAATCCATATGTGAGCAGCGAGGAATTGCTCGTCGATTTACGCACGATTGAGGCTTCACTGAACGCCACCAACGGCGCGCATTTGGTCGGCATGCGCCTGTCGGCCCTGATTCGCGCGGTGCAGGTGTTTGGCTTTCATTTGGCCACAATTGATCTGCGGCAAAGCTCGGACAAGCATGAAGAGGTGATTGCTGAGCTGCTGGCTACAGCGCGCATTGAGGCAAACTATTCATCGCTGAACGAAGAAGCTAAACGCAGCTTGCTGATCAAGCTACTGAACGACGCTCGCCCGCTTCGCGTGAGCAGTGTTTTGGGTGCCAACTACAGCGATCACTGCCGCAGCGAACTGGCTATTTTTGAAGCGGCTAAGCGTGCGCGGCAGCGCTATGGCGCGCCGGCCATCCTGCACTACATCATCAGCCACACGGAAAGCGTGAGCGATTTGCTGGAAGTGCTGTTGCTGCAAAAAGAGACGGGTTTGATGCGCGGTATTTTGGCGGAAGACGCCACCGCTGAGCTCATCGTCGTGCCCCTCTTTGAAACGATTGCCGATCTGCAAAGCGCTGCGCCGATCATGCAAGAGTTTTACGCTTTACCCGGTATCGCCGCCATGATCAAGCGCTCAAGCCATGAAGGCGCACTGGCTGATTCGCCCGAACAAGACATCATGCTCGGCTATTCCGACAGCAACAAAGATGGCGGCATTTTCACGAGCAACTGGGAGTTGTATCGCGCCGAGATGGCCTTGGTGGAATTGTTTGACAAGCTCAAAGCCTCGCACGGTATCACCTTGCGTATGTTCCACGGCCGAGGCGGCACAGTCGGGCGCGGCGGCGGGCCGAGCTACCAAGCTATTCTTGCGCAGCCGCCGGGCACCGTGCGCGGCCAAATTCGTGTGACGGAGCAAGGCGAGGTGATCGCCTCCAAATACGCCAACCCAGAGATTGGCCGCCGCAATTTAGAAACCTTGGTCGCCGCCACTTTAGAAGCTACGCTGCTGACTCCCACCAAAGCAGCGCCTTCGAGCTTCGTGGATACGGCGCAAGCTTTGTCTGAACTCTCGATGCACGCTTATCGCTCGCTGGTTTATGAGACGCCCGGGTTCACAGATTACTTTTTCGCAGCCACGCCTTTGCGCGAAATTGCAGGGCTGAACATCGGCTCGCGCCCAGCATCACGAGTATTTGCCCCCTCGCTCCCTGCTTCGCATGGTGCGCTGCCCCCCGCGGGGGGCGCTGCACCTAGAGGCGGCTCGTCGGTGCAGCAACCACCACGCATTGAAGACCTTCGCGCCATACCGTGGGGCTTCAGTTGGGGGCAGTGTAGAGCTACGCTCCCAGGCTGGTATGGTTTCGGCTCGGCTGTAGAGCAATTTTTAAGTCAAAAACCCGCCTCGCCGGCAGAAGATCAGCGCAAGCTGCTCCAAAAAATGTACCGCGACTGGCCTTTCTTTCGCACCTTACTCTCCAACATGGACATGGTGTTGGCCAAGAGCGATTTATCGCTCTCCGCGCGCTACGCCGAACTCGTGCCTGATGCGCGGCTGCGCAAAAAAATCTCATCCGAGATCGAAGCGGAATGGCAACGCACCACCAAGGCACTACAGCTCATCACGGGCGAAGGCAAGCGATTGGCCAGCAATACGGCGCTTGCGCGAAGCATTCAACATCGCTTCCCCTATATCGATCCCCTGCATCACCTGCAAATTGAGCTGATTCGTCGATACCGAGCTGGCAAAAAGCCAGAGGATTTAGATGAGAAGGTACAGCGCGGTATTCACATCAGCATCAACGGCATTGCTGCCGGGCTGCGTAATACGGGCTAAATTTGTGTCGCTTTTTCACGCATCGAGCAGTGCCCGTTGCGTGATTTAAAACTTCGCTGTCAAGGTAGAATTTGCTATTAATTTAGTAGCTAGCCGCGAATATTCTATGCCGGCTAACAGCCTAAATCATCTCAA